>JAGKWS010000116.1 GCA_021151685.1 Chitinophagaceae bacterium | reverse complement strand
GTTGGAAGGCGGGTTTAAAGGTTTTTAGTTGTAGTCTCTGAGGGGCTTGTGTGATTTGCGGGACGGAATCCGGCTTTCTTGCCTGCCGTAGGCAAGAGCCTACGGCAAACGGGAAGATAGGGCGTTACAAACGCCATGCCGCTGCATCCTCGTCACAGATGAGGACGAGTGGTGATGTAAGATAAATCTCGCGATAGACCCAAGATTAATACTATATTTAGTCGTCTATCAGTGTTGATAGTTCACCATAAAAGTTACCCTTATGAAGCGTTGGATGATTCTTTTGTTTGTATTGATTTTAGGTCCTGCCAGCCATGCACAGAATACGCTCTATCCGATATTTGAGGGCAATTTGTGGGGGTATATCAACAAGACGGGGAAGGTGGTCATCAAACCTCAATTTCGCTATGCACTTGCGTTTTCGGAAGGGTTGGCAGCAGTGAGAATTGAGGGTAGATATGGGTACATAGATACGACGGGTAGGGTAGTGATTGCCCCATCGTATGATAGGGGTAATCCTTTTTCGCATGGTCTGGCACAGGTGTTTCGCGATGGGAAACCGTTGTTTATTGACAAAAATGGCCACGAGATATTTCAGCATTCATTCGCCAGCATTATGCCCTTTCAGCAACATTCAGTGACTATTGCCGGTACCGGTACCGGGAAATACTGCCTAATAGACAGGCAGGGCAAGATGGTTACGGACAGTGCGTTTAGGAGGATATATAGACTGGGAGAGGCTGGACTTTTTGGAGTTTATGGTCTGCTTCACATACCTTCAGCAAGAGACAAAGGTGAGGTTGTGAAGATGCAGAATGGCATTATTGACTCGAATGGGAGGTTTATAGTGCGCTACGGTCGTTATACAGATATAAGTGTATTTGGCAGACACTATTTTAGTGCCTCGCCAATTGGTAATGTGAAGAAGAAAAGAACCGGAAGAACGGTAATTATCGATGAACGAGGCAAAAAGGTGATAGAATCTGTTCCCGGTCACTATTTTGAAAAAGACAATTCTGCAGGTTTTTTTGAGGGTTTAGCCGTGACTTCGTGGTATGCTGAGACCAAAGAGAAAAAAGGTAAAAATTCTCACTATTACAACAGACGATATGTTTCGGTAATAGATATACGGGGGCAGATAAGGATTAGTGATACGACGTGGACAGATATGACCCCATTTTGTAGAGGTAAAGCATTTGCTCAAATCGTCAACACCAATAAGTGGATGCTGATTGACCGTAATGGATTAAAGATAAGTGACTCGTTGTATAACCGTGTACTGTATAGTAATATGCATAATAGTCCTGAAGAATTGTTTGGGGATGGGGTTGCCTACGTCAGGTTGCAACAAGGATGGGTGGGGATAGATACCAGTGGTGCAATTGTTCAAAGTACTGACAAAGCACTAACAGAATATGACTATCAATTGGAGCGTGTTGGCGATAAAATTTTCTACTTTAAGCACCTAAATTGTGAGTCATCAAGATACTGTAGGTTGGACGGTTTTTGGAATACAAAGAGTAATACTCACTTGCCCCCAATGTTTCACAGAGTAGGCATGCAATTTATAGATGGCATTGGCGTAGCGATGAAGGATGGTCAGTACTTTTATATAAACGATGATGGTGGGGTTGTATGGCAAGGAGAAGAAGTAAAGGATTCATTAGGTACGCTCAATATCGACCATATGAATCGAGGATATTGTTATGCTGCTTCTGAATTTAGAAAGGACTTGGCTGGTGTCGGCGGTTGGGCTCCATCCGATAACAAGGCCCAAATATTAGAGAGACAGGAGGAAAAATCAAACAAATTGATTTTGGTACTTGCGGACAGCCTAAAAAGCAGCTGGAATGGGTATAACGCCATCAAACTTTTTGTCACCAACTATTCAGGCGATACACTTTATTTCAATGCACAGGACAGCAGGTTGTACCTAACTATACAGGCGCAGAAAGAAAATGGTGATTGGGCAGATATAGAGTATCAACCGAGTAGCTGGTGTGGCAATAGTTATCATCAGGTGTTTCTGGCTCCGGGGCAGTACTGGCAGTTTGCTACACCGCTGTATGAGGGCGAAATAAAGACAAAACTTCGTGCGAAATTGCTATACAAAAAACAACCGAACCATGAAGTTGACGATGTTGTATACAGCAACGAGATAAGTGGCAGTGTGAATCCGGGGCAGTTTTGGTACAAACGCAAGTACACCCCTGCCGGAATGATGGATCCGTATGATGATTGATACCCTGTAGTGCTACAGCCCCCGCACTATATTCCGTATCTGGTCGTGAAAGAAGAAGGCGCGGTTCATGTTGGCAGATGAGGGCGAGATATTCTCGAGCACTACCATACTGATGCGTGTTTTGGGGTAGTATATCATGGTGGCTATAAAGCCGGGTACATAGCCGCTCATGCTGTATTCGGTAATGCCGCCGTCGTTGTTTACCTGTATACCATCGGCATATTGTATGGGCCCCCAGCGGTGGGTGCGCGTGGCCGAATGGGTTGTCATGGCGTGGTAGGTGCTATCGGCCAGTAGCTTGCCGTTGTGCAAGCACTGCATCCATTGGGCAAGGTCGGTAGCGGTGGCTATGGCACCGGCTGCGGCGAGGCCCATAACGGGTGCATCCAGCAGGTGCAATATGCTCTGTTCTGTATAGGTGCTACTATCGGCTTCGGGGTGGCCTTTTACCAGTTTTTTGTATCGTTTTTTGCTTGTATCGGCTATTGTGGCCGTCTTCATGCCGCATGCTGCAAACAGGGTGGCTGCTTGTGTTGCGTAGCTACGCCCGGTTATATGTTCGGTTATTTTACCCAGCAGGGCATAGTTGATGTTGTTGTACAGAAACTTGCTGCCGGGTGGGTGTGCCAGTGGCTTGCTCCAGTGGGTGATGCCCGATGTGTGGTTGAGTAGCTGCTGCACCGTTACGGAGTCGGCCCAAGCCTGTGGCATATGGGGCAGGTAGTGGCGTATGGTATGGTTGGGGCTGATGCGCCCGGCTTGCACTTGTTGCAGTATGAGCGTGGCGGTAAACTGCTTGGTGATGGAGCCCACCAAAAATTGGTCGGTGAGATGTAAGGGTGTCTTTTTTGCCAGACTGCGGTAGCCGTGGCATGCGTGGTATATGGGTTGGCCATCTTTGGTAATCAGCACTACGCCATTGAATATGCGCGGATTGGTGGTGCTCAGAAGCGAGTCAATTCCTTTAGTCCATTGCTGTGCACTGCCAGCCATAGGTAGCCAAATAGCCAACAGGAGGGTACTTAGAAACAAAGAGACTTTCATGTGTTGTGGAGCTTTTACCTACCGTTTGTGATAGTTGGTAATAGTACACGATTGTTTGCCGAAATGCAATACCAGGCTGCGGAAATGTATGCCACGCGGACACCATTTATCAGGGGCATCTTGCGCATGTGCTACATGGCAAAATGCCCCCAATATTACTGTGTATATGGCTCTGTACACGATGACGGTGCTTATGTTTGTCTAATACTTATACAGCAGTTGTCAAACACCTTTGGCCCACTGAAAGTAGAAGGTACTTCCTTCGCCCAGGGTAGAATCTACCGTAATAAGGCCGCCTTGCTCCTCTACAGCCACCTTCATAATGTTGAGCCCAACGCCGGTGCTGCTATCGCGGCCCGATTTGTTGTCGGCGGTAGAGAACAATTCAAATATCCTTTGCGAATCATTGGCGGCTATGCCGGGGCCATTGTCCTTTACGTAGAACTTATAAAAATCGCCATCATCTATATAGCCTACAGAAATGAAGCCCTCTGCTTTGTCGTTGTATTTTATGGCATTGCTCATCAGGTTTTGGAATACCTGTTGCAGCTTGAATTTGCGGGTGTTGAGGGTGGGTAATTGCCCGTCTATGTTGATAGTAATGTTGGCAGGAGGGAACAACAAATGGGCAATTTGTTGCACCAACTCATGCACATTCACCTCTTCGATGGTTTGTTCAAACTCGCTCTGGCGGCTGTAGGACAGTATGGAATTGACCATTTCGGACAAATGGTGCGATGCGCCTATCATCAGCTCCATGTATTGTACCAAATCTGAACTGGCGGTAATACGGTCATCATCCTTCATGAGCGAAAGCATGCCGGCAACGCCAGCCAGTGGCGATTTGAGGTCATGAGCCACTACATACATAAACCGCTCCAGTTGTTTGTTTATTTTGTTTTTCTGCTCTATTGTTTGCTTGAGGTCGAATTGGTAGAAGTACAATTGTTCAAATACATTTACTTTGGCACGAGTGGTGTTTACATCAAGTGGTTTGTGCAGGTAGTCTACCGCGCCATGCTCAAAGCCTTTCATTACATATTGTTCTTCTTTGTTGATGGCCGTTACGAATATGATGGAAATATCGGCTGTGCGTGGTTGCGATTTTAGCAATGCTGCTACCTCAAAGCCGTCCATCCCGGGCATTTGTACGTCCAGCATTATGAGGCCTATGTCCTTGTTTTTTAGTGCCAGTTTCAATGCCTCGTTGCCCGATGTTGCCTTGATGAATGTTCGGTTTTCTGCCTCCAAAATTTGCTCGAGCGACAGCAGGTTTTCCTCTCTGTCGTCTACCAGCAGTATTTTGAATGGTCTTTTCTGAGCGTTCATAATTTTTTGTCAGTTTAGATTATTGTTTGTTGGATGTTTTGTACGATTTCTTGAATAGTGCAGGCTTTAGCAGAGGGATTTTTTTTCAGAGTAGATTCAGGCATAGCAGTGTATTCGCTCAAATGGGGATGTTGCACGTAGGCGTGTCCTCCTTTTGCCAGTATTGCATGTGTGCCATCGGCCCCATCTTTATTGGCACCGCTTAGTACCACGCAGGTTGCATTGGGGCCGTACGATGCGGCCGCGCTGAAAAAGGTGACATCAATAGAGGGGCGGCTATAATTCACGAGTTCGGAATAGTCCATGCCAAACGTGCGGTTGGCTTCTATAAGGAGATGATAGTTTTGTGGGGCCAGATATATTCTGCCGCCTATTATGGGTTCTTTGTCTTCGGGTTCAAAGACGTTGTGTTTTACCGAAAGTACTGCCGCAAGGTCGCTATGTACATTGCGCAGGCGGTGAATAACGATGATGACAGATGCTGTAAAATGCTGCGGTAGGGCCGCAAGTATCTGCTGCAGTACGGTTATACTGCCCGAAGATCCTCCAATTAATACAATATGTGGGTGTTTGTCAGCCATCTATCTTCAGCCGGAATATCTTGTTCTTATCGTCTATTACTTCAAATTTGCTCATGCCGTCGTAGAACAACAGCGACTCTTTGGTGCCCAATGCCAAATAGCCTCTTGGTGCAAGGCTCTGGTAGAAAAGATTGAGCACCCGGTTCTGTAACTCCTTATCAAAGTATATCATTACGTTTCTGCAACACACCAACTGAAATTCGTTGAATGCATTGTCTGTAACAAGGTTGTGCTGCGAAAACAGTACATTTTTGGTAAGTTGTTTGTTGATGATGGCATGGTCGTAGCGTGCTGTATAGTAGTCGGAAAAATCGGCTGCGCCGCCAGCTTTGCGGTAGTTGGCGGTATATTCCTTTATCTTTTCCAAAGACATAATGCCCGCACCGGCCTTTTTAATGTTCGCCATGTTGATGTCGGTGGCATAGATACGGGTGCGTTCCAGAAGCCCGGCTTCGTGGAGAATAATAGCCATAGAATATACCTCTTCGCCGGTGGCGCAGCCTGCATGCCATATCTTTAGTAGCGGATAGGTGTCCAGAATGGGCAGTACTTTGTCTACGAGCGACTTGTAAAACATAGGGTCGCGGAACATTTCGGTCACGTTCACGGTCAACGATTCCAGCATCCAGAAAAAGAACGACTTGTCGTTGGTAATATGGTAACGAAGGTCGGCCGGTTGCGTGCCCGATATTTGAAGGAAACGGGTCATGCGTCGGTTTAGGGACGCCTCGGCATAATGCCGGAAGTCGTACCCATGCCGCTCAAAAATGAGTTGCACTATTTCTTTAAGCAGTTCGCTGGTCAATTCTTGTGGCATAGTTTTCTCGAAGTGGCTCTTAGTTCGACAACCAAACCCGCATCAGGGATAGCAGTTTATTATTGTCTACAGGTTTTGTGATATAGTCAGAGGCTCCCGCTTCTATACATTTTTCGCGGTCGCCCACCATGGCTTTGGCGGTAAGGGCTATGATGGGCAGTTTGGCATGAGTTTTTATGGCACGGATGCGGGTCATGGCTTCATATCCATCCATCTCGGGCATCATTATGTCCATGAGTACCAGGTTAATGCCCTTATTCTGTTCCAGCATCTCTAACGCTTCCTTGCCGTTTTCGGCTGTTATTACCTCCATTCCCTGCTCTTCCAGTAGTACTGTCAGGGCAAAGACATTCCTCATGTCGTCGTCGGCAAGCAGTACTTTGCAACCCGAAAGGCTGTGATCCATAGGGCCACTATATTTTTCGGGTACAGTTGGTTGGTTGTGGGTTTTCTCCAGTTTATGCAGGAACAATTCTACCTCGTCCAGCAGGCGGCTGGTGGCCTGAGACGATAGCCGAACGATGCTGTCAGCAAATTGTTTCAATGATTTTTCGTCGGCCGGGGTAATGTTCGATTCCAGACAAGCAATGATATATGTGTCTTTTTTTGCCGTCTCCTTAAGCGATTTCAGCAAGCCTATACCCCCGGCCATGTCTACCCCTATGCCAGCAATAATGCAGTTTACTTCCCTGTTTTTCAGCGTTTCAATGGCTTCTGTAGCAGTTTCTACGAGGGTACACATAAGGTCAGCACTATGTGCCGCTGCCAGTGTGTCGAACATGTCGTGCAGTTGCTGCCTGCCCGAGGTTACTACCATTACGTTGCGATAGTGGTTGTGAATGTAGCTGCCTATCTTTTCAAAAGTATCGTCCAGCTCATTGCGCAGCAGCGGTTTGGTTACAAAGCCAGCCACCTGCTCAAAGCCCACCTCAGAGCGGTCTTCGGCCGTTATTACGTGTACAGGAATGGTTTTCAAAACCTCGTCTGATTTAAGTGCATGCAACACACTACGGCCACTTAGTACGGGCAGGCCCAAGTCCAGAATAATGGCCGATGGCTTGTATTTGCGAGCGTAGTACAGGCCCTCATCGCCACGAATGGCCAAGATGGTTTTGTAGCCCTTGCTATGGGCAAAATCGCGAACGATGCGGGCAAACACAGGGTCGTCTTCTACAATCAGTATAGATTGTTCGCCCGCCCGCAGTTGCTGTTTGTCGTCTTCAATTATAGTCTGTTCCTCTACCGAATCTGGAATGGCGGGCACCTGTGCTATGGTAACGGTTTGTGTTTGTATTTTCGGCTGGATGGGGCTTCCGGCTTCAAGCGGCATCAGGATGGTAAAGGTACTTCCCTTGCCCGCTGCGCTCACCAGCTGCATTTCGCCACCCAATCTCGCCACCAGCTCTTTGCTTATAGACAGGCCCAGCCCCGTACCGCCATAACGGCGGCTGGTAGAGCCATCGGCCTGTTGAAATGCCTCGAAAATGAGTTTTTGCTTGTCTTCCGGTATGCCAATGCCTGTGTCTGCCACCGAAATAGCCATGCGGCTATTGTGGTGTGTAAATGCGAGTGTAACGGTGCCGCCTTCGGGGGTGAATTTGAAAGCGTTGGATAGCAGGTTTTTAATTACCTGCTCTATGCGTTGCTTGTCGGTTGTAAGCGAGAAATTGCCTTCGGTTGGTTGTTGTATGCGGAACGATATTTTCCTTTCGCCTGCAACTACACTAAATAGTTGTTCCATATCATGCGCCAGTTCTGAAACCGGAACGGGCTCCATGTTCATTTCTACCTTGCCTGCTTCTATTTTCGACAAATCGAGAATGTCATTAATGAGATTCAGCAAATCTGAGCCCGACTTGTGTATTACTTTGGCATATTCGGCCTGTTTATCGGTCAGGTTGCCCATTTTGTTTTCTTTCAGCAGACTGGCTAATATCAGTACGCTATTTAATGGGGTGCGCAACTCGTGCGACATGTTGGCGAGGAATTCTGACTTGTATTTGCTGCTTATTTCCAGCTCTTTTGCCTTGTCTTGCAACGACTTGCGAGCTGCTTCCACGGCTTTGGTGCGTTGCTCCAGCTCTTCATTTATCTGCCGCAGTTCTTCTTCCTGCGTTTTTAGTTCTTCCTCCGATGCTCTTAGTACTTCGGCCTGATGGGTGAGTTCTTCATTGGTTTGACGCAGCTCTTCCTGCTGGCTCTCCAGTTCTTCTTTTTGCTCTTGTACTTTGGCCAGCAGGGTATTGGTGACATCGTTGGCATGGGCAGCAGTTACGCCTATGGCCACATTGTCGGTAATAGAAGCCAGCAATTCAACCAATCTGCGGGTGTCTTCGGCAAATATGGCTATTTCTATGATACCCTTCAGTTCATTCTTCCTCCATAGCGGGGCAAATACCAATGTATCTGGCATTTGAGCTCCTGTAGCCGACGAAATTTTCCAATAGCCGGCCGGTATATCTTTTACTACAGAAATTTCCCTGTTTGTGGCTGCCAGACCCAGAATACCTTCATTCAACTTTACTTTCTCAGGGGTATCGGAAGGTAATGCCAGCGCACTCATTAGTTGCAACTCTTTTGTTTTGGGGTCGTAAAAATAGAAGGCGGCAGCCACTGCATTTACATAGGTCTGTATGGCCCGTAATGTGGTTTGGGTCATGTCTTTCAGCGAATCGTTGCCAATAAGGCTGCCGTTTATGCTGCGCATACCCGTAAGTACCCAATTGGTTTCCAGCGTAGCAGCATTTATAGTCTTAAGTTCTTCCAGCTTGTCTTTCAGTGCTGCTTCTGCTTTTTTGCGGTTCTTATTCTCATCCAAAATGGCTCTTATCATGGTAAAGACTATGAGCAGTATCAATACAATACCCAGTTCCAAAGCCCATATTGTTTGATCAATTCCTTTCCGGCTGGCATTGTCACGAATTCTCAGAAGGTCGTTTTCTGTGTTCCTGATGGCTATTACATCGCTGCGAACTGCAGTCATCAGTATTTTTTCGGCAAGGGTGATATTGTATCTCGAAGAATCATCCCGGTATACAGTATTGATATTGATGCTCTTCCACAAAGAGTCTACTCTCTCCACACTTATTGCCAGATTTGCTACCCGTTTAGATTGTTCGGGGTTGTCTGACGTAAGGTTAGTTAGTTCTTCTACGGCGCCTTCCAGCTTGGGTTGAGATTTGTAGTATGGCTCCAGAAAGGTTTTGTCGCCCGTACACCGAAATCCCCGGCGTCCCGTTTCCATATCCACCATCAGTCGTTCCACATAGGTGGTTTGTTCCAGTACTTTGTGGGTATGATTCACCCACTCAAGCTGTTCCCGCTGATTATTCAGTGTATAGTTTGCCACGCCACCTACTATCATTACCAGCAAGATGGCAAGAGTGAAGCCTATATACAGTTTTCTATTACCCATTGTTTAAGCGATGTTAAGTCTGCAATGACATGCTAAATATAGTAATTGCGGGTATTATTGGAAGAATGGAAATTCCAAATTCCAAATTCCAAATTCGAAATTCCAAAATTCTGTGTGTTCGCCGGACGGAATTCGGCCTCCTTGCCTGCCGTAGGCAAGAGCCTACGGCAAACGAGCGTGAAAAGCCGGCTATTGGAACCTTGATGCTAAGGATTTATAGGATTGGCTTGATGGGGTTGTGAATTCATGTGTTTTATGGGCAACTGCATGCATATTATAGGGCGACCACAAGGGTCGCCCCTACGGCAGGTTTGTTGCGGTTTGCAAGGCACTACTGAGCGGCGTGTTGCTGGCTTTTTGCCTGTGCGGGGCTACAGTTAGGCTTGCCTGCAGCTATGGGGCTGAATTTCAAATATCAAATTCAGTATTGTTCTGTGCATGATCGGCTGCCGCAATGACGTAGCGTGAACACTACGCCATTGCGGGTAGGCTTTTATCGCCCGGTTATAAACCGGGCCACTTATATCAGACACGGGAGTGCTTCGCTAACTCCCGCGCCAGTGGGGTTATTGGTGGTTTGAAAGTGCTAAAATGAAAGCATTTTTTTAATGAAAGCGGTTAACTGCATTCTTCAGAAAGAACCTCTGTCTTTCGCCCCGTTTCATTTATTACCCAGATTTGTATCGAGTCGAACCCGTTTCGTTTCACTGTGTCTAATTCAACTTTAGATCCATCAATTATTTCTACCATTCCGTTGTCGTCAATTTGATTTCTCAATTCATCTTCGTAGTTGATGTCTGTAAAGGTTGAAATGATGATTTCGAATTGTTCGTTTCCATCAGCATCTTTATACAATTCAGTTGCAGTCCTGTTATTTATTTGCTCTTTGGTATACTCATCACAGAAAAGCGCATTGTAGCCGTGTTTGCAACCATCGAACAATAGATATTCTTTGTCAGCGGCATCGACAGCCAATAGTAATTGTGGTGCAAAGTCCGTTTGTACAATTAGTCCTTTTTCCCTCCCATAGTATCTCAGGCGAAATTTTGTTTTTCCATCCGGTGTTATTAATCGTCCCCGCCATTCATTAGGACTAAGAACGTCATGGTTTTCAATTGTTTCTGTGATTTTCTCGAGAAAGGCTGGACCCAACATTGTTTTGTTGTTTGAGTGCCCCACCTGAGGTGACATTTTTTTGAAGAAGTTGAAAATTCCCATCTTGGCGTTTACAATAACAGATATATGGCAATATCCAAATTGTCTATCAAAGAACAAAACCTTACTTACCGCACCAGCGTCAAGTCACCCTTCATCATATGGGTGCGGTCGTTGAGGGTGTAGTTTATTTTGTAGAAGTATACGCAATTCCAATTTCCAGAGTCAAAATACCAAGCGATTAAAACTCTTCCGGCACCTCAAAGCGCAGTCGTTCGCGGGTTTTGGGGTGTACGAATTCTAAGAGGCCGGCATGCAGGTGCAGGCGGTGGGCGGCGGTGCCGTAGAGGTCGTCGCCAACGATGGGGGCGTTGAGGCCCTGCGGGTGGGCTGCGTGTACCCGTAGCTGGTGGGTGCGGCCGGTATGGGGCCAAAAGTGAATGAGCGTGGTGCCGTTGGTAGTGGTTACTACCTGCCATGTGGTGTGGCTGGGCTTGCCCGTTTCGTAACATACCAGTTGGCGGGGACGGTTGAAGGGGTCGGGGATGAGAGGGAGGTCTATACTGCCTTCGGTGCCTTCTATAGCGCGGCTGAGTAGTGCGGTGTAGCGTTTGCTGACTGTGCGTAGCAGAAACTGCCGTTGCAGGTGTTTGTGTACCTCGGGTGTTTTGGCTACTACCAGCAGGCCCGATGTGCCCATATCGAGCCGGTGTACGATGAGCGGTTCGGTGCCATTCAGGGTGGTTTTCAGCCGGGTATATACCGAGTCGGCAATGTCTACACCCGGTACCGAGCGCAGGCCCGAAGGTTTGTTGACGACCGTCAGGTATTCATCGTCGTACACTATGCTCAGGTCTATTTGTTCATCGGTAGGTTGCAGAAAAGGGTTGTCATCGAGCGGTATGCCTTCCAGCATATGCTCCAGTATGGGCTTGCATTTGCCGGCACAGGCGGGGTAGAATTGTTTGTGTTGGCGCACTTCGGAGCCGGGCGGTGCCCCCCACCAAAACTCGGCCATGGCCAGTGGTGTATAGCCGTGGGTAAATGCGTATTGCAGTAGCTTGGGGGTGGCACACTCGCCGGCACCGGCTGGTGGGCGGCCAAAGGCGGTTTGGCTGAAGATGGCTTGCAGGCTTTTGCGCTTACCCGCTTTGTTGAGGAACGAATATTGCTCAAACAACTGTTCCTGCAAGGCTCCAGAGCGGTCGCGGCGTTCGTTTTTCAGGGCTTCTATGCGTTCTTCCAACGGGGTGAGGAGGGTAGATATGTCGGCAAGTTTTTGTTTCCATTCTTCTTTCAGTACCCGCAGCATGTGGCGGTCGTAGTGGCTTTCTTTGGCCAGTTCAGCCTCGCATAGGGCATGTGCAGCAGGGTCGGTAGGGTCATTGCTTTCGCGGCGCAGTCGGCGGTTTTCTTTGTTCTCCTTCATTTGTTGTTTGAAGGCTGCCAATTCTGCATCGGCCTGCGTTGCGGCTTCGTTCATTTGCCTGCGCAGATTCAGTAGTTGTTCATCGGCCATAGCGGCTTCGAGGTTGCGGTTGATGGCATCAATTACATCTTGCTCGCGCAGAAAGAAGCTGTTTTCGGTAAGCATATCGAATACCGGTGGCACGAAGCGTGGGTGATAGTTGGTGCCGGCCAGCTTGCCCGAGAAGGCAGACAGGTAGCCTATGCGCCCCGAACTATCGGCTACGACCAATACCC
>JAGKWS010000115.1 GCA_021151685.1 Chitinophagaceae bacterium | reverse complement strand
AAAACATCATCAAGTCTCTCGCTATTGCCGCTGTTGCTACTTTCGGTTTTGCTACTGCTTCTCACGCTCAGGCTACCGCAACTGCTTCTGCTTCTGCCAACATCATCACCCCCATCTCTATCGTGAAGAACGTAGATATGAACTTTGGTAATGTGGCCGTATCGGCAACACTGGCAGGTACTGCAGTACTGGCCCCCGCTGGTACACGCACCACAGGCGGTGCAGGTGGTGTTACATTGCCAGCTACTACCGGTACTGTATCTGCTGCCAGCTTCACCGTTAGCGGTCAGGCAGGATACACATACGCTATCACGCTCCCTACATCATGTGTTATAGCAGATGGAGCTTCACACACCATGACTGTTGACAACTTTACCTCTATGCCAGCTACAACAGGTTTGTTGAGCGCAGGCGGTACGGAAACGTTGAACGTAGGTGCTACACTGAATGTAGCTGCTGGTCAGGCAAGCGGTTTGTACACCAATGCTACAGGCGTACCAGTAACAGTAAACTATAACTAATAAGCCATTATAGCACAGGGTTGCTACTACCAACCTTGCCCGCTTCAAGATACATTGTAGTGAGCCGAAAGGCTACAAGAGTGCCCTGTCCAGGGCACTCTTTTTGTTTTTTACGTGTTTGCCAAACTGCTATCTGCCTACAAGCAGTTATCCCCCCAAAAGAAGAACATCTTCGTAATGCAGCGGTTGCTACACTACGAAGATGTTTTTTTATGAGGTTGACAGGCAAATTATGCCTTGCCTATTACACCCAGTTCTTTACCTACTTTAATGAAGGCATCTATGGCTTTATCCAGATGGTGCCTTTCGTGGCCGGCAGATATCTGCACACGTATACGCGCTTGTCCGCGTGGTACTACGGGGAAGAAGAAACCAATCACATACACCCCCTCTTCCAGCATGCGGGCGGCAAACTGCTGAGCCACTACTGCATCGTACAGCATCAGTGGGCATATGGGGTGGGTGCCGGGCTTAATGTCGAAACCGGCCTCTGTCATACGCTTGCGGAAGTACAACGTGTTTTCCTCCAGCTTGTCGCGCAGGGCAGTGGTTTCGCTCAGCATATCCAGTACAGCTATGGTAGCACCGGTAATAGATGGTGCCAGCGAGTTAGAGAACAAGTACGGACGGCTACGCTGGCGCAGCATATCTATAATCTCTTTACGGCCGCTGGTAAAACCACCCGATGCACCACCAAGGGCCTTGCCCATAGTGCCGGTAATGATGTCTATACGGTCCATAACGCCACACAACTCGTGTACGCCACGGCCGGTAGCCCCCATAAAGCCCGATGAGTGACTCTCGTCTATCATCACCAGTGCATCATACTTGTCGGCCAGGTCGCATATTTTATCCAGTTGGGCTATGGTACCATCCATCGAAAATACCGAATCGGTTACGATGATACGGGTACGGGCATCCATATGGGCCTGTAGCTGCACTTCCAAATCCTCCATATTGTTGTGCTTGTACCGGCCACGGCGGGCCTTGCACAAACGCACCCCATCTATAATAGAGGCATGGTTCAGCTCGTCCGATATGATGGCATCCTGCTCGCCCAGCAGTGGTTCAAAAACACCACCATTGGCGTCGAAAGCTGCTACATATAGTATGGTGTCTTCGGTACCCAAAAAGCGCGAAAGCTTTTCTTCCAGCTCTTTATGAATGTCTTGTGTGCCGCATATAAAGCGTACCGAACTCATACCAAAGCCACGGTGGTCTATGGTTTTATGGGCTGCTTCTATAACCCGTGGGTGCGATGACAACCCCAGATAGTTATTGGCACAGAAATTCAAAACGGTACGGCCGTTCACGGATATTTCCGCACCCTGTACCGATTCAATGATTCTTTCTCTCTTGTAAAGGCCTGCGCTCTCTATTTCCTGCAGTTCTTGTTGCAGCCTTGTGTAGAATGATGGACTTGACATAATTTGTTTGTCTGCTAAGACGTAGGTTGTTATAAAAATGACAGCCGGCCTTGTAGCCGGCTGTCGGTAAATGAATTGGTATTACTTTTTGGTCAGTGTCACATTGCAGGTTTCGGGGAAGCCTGCTGGTGTGGTAGTGGCCGAATAGCTAATGTAAATGAGGTTGCCTTTTATGGCTCCCTTACCGCTCAGGTTGGTTCCGTTGCCTATGTTCTGCTCAGGTATTACCAGAGAGTCGTTCTGGCAATTGATTACCACCCGTGTATTGGTAGCTGTACCATAGCCGCCAAAGTTCACAATGTTCAGCTCGTTGGCTACACCGTTGGCCTGTACAGTGGCCGTATAGCTGTAGTTGCGTGCGCTGCACGCATTGGCACCATCATAACTGCCGGTACGGCCATCGGCACAGTCGGCGGGTATTACATTCACATTGGCCTGCCATGTACGCGTGCTGCCACCCGGCGATGTTGTGGTAAGCGTTACCGGATACTTGCCCAATGCGGCATTGTTGGTGGTAAACACATAACGTGCCTCGTAGGTAGGTACCCGCTTAAAGGTGTCCTCAGTCACTTTTACATCGGCAGGCAAGCCGGTAAGGGCTATCATTACCGAGTCTTCGTGATACCCTCCCATATACTTTACCCACAGTGCCCATGTGTAGGTGCCCTTGTTGGGTATGTATATATCTTCAATCGGTTTGTTCTGCGCAGTCTCCACCGTATAGTCTACCGGTACTTTGGGAGATTTTTTTTGGCAGGCCACCACAACGGTGCATAATGCCAGCAGGAACAATGATATTTTCTTCATGCGTTCGTATTGAAGCGGAAAGATAATGAAAAAGTGAAAATAAAAGGAAGGTTACCTATGCTCTTACTTCCATATAATGGTTTCGGCTGCAGGCTTGTTGCGCACACCCTCGCGGGCAGGCTCATCGGTATAGCCCAAAAACAGCATACCCAGCACGGTATCGTGCTCGCCAAGGCCCAGAAAGGTTTTCATGGCTGGCTGTAATGTTTGCCCGCCCGTGCTCCAGAAATTGGCAATGCCGGCGGCTGTGGCACCCAGCAGCAGGTTTTGTATGGCGGCCGATGCTGCTGCTATTTCCTCCAGCACGGGTATCTTATCGTTTATGCCACGTGTCATGGCCGCTATCACCACGTGCGATGCTTTGTCTACATTATGCTCCAGCTTTTCGGCGGTAGCCTCCTGATATTTTTCCGCTGGCGTAT
Source organism: Chitinophagaceae bacterium (assembly GCA_021151685.1). Taxonomy (GTDB): domain Bacteria; phylum Bacteroidota; class Bacteroidia; order Chitinophagales; family Chitinophagaceae; genus Nemorincola. Next base: position 10,143 of record JAGKWS010000115.1, on the reverse strand, counting down.
TGGCTTTGTACAGGGCTGCATGCTGGCGGCCAAACTCTTTCATGGCCTCGCCTGTGTACACAAAAAACTTCCATGGCTCGGTTTTACCGTGGTTGGGGGCCCATGTAGCCAGCTCCAGTATCTCCTGTACCAGCTCGTTGGGTATTATCTGCCCATTCATTTTGGCCCAGCCTGTAGAGCGGCGCGATTTAATTACTTCACTTACTTGTGCAAATGTTTCTTGGTTCATGGGGGCAAAAGTAAGGCTTGGCATAGGTATCACAATCAGCAAAGTGCGTGGCAAAAAAGAAACCGCCAGACAGGTTGCTGTCTGGCGATGGTATTATTCTTTCTACGAACTTGTTATTGGTACTGAATCTTCAGTCTTTCGAATATTTCTTTGGCACTGATGGCAAAACCAACACCTTCTGTACCAATCCCAACCAATTTTGAGGTTACTACACCCAGCACCTGACCGTTTTTGTCAATGAGTGGGCCGCCGCTGTTACCACCGTTCAGGGGCACATCGGTTTGCAGGTACACAACGTCATTTGCCTTGCGAATTGCTGACAGAACACCCTTCGATACGCTTTGCCCCAGCTCTACCGACTTTGGTGTGCCAATGGCCCAAACATCTACTCCTATTTCAGGATCTGCGGTTTCGGCAATAGGCAGTACAGGTACGTCTTTTAGTTCCACTTTCAGCAGGGCAAGATCGGCAGCTTCGTTTTTGCGCACTACTGTTGCAACAGTTTTGGTGCCGTCGTGCTGAACTACCTCAATTTTTTTGGTGCCTGCAATTACATGGTAAGCGGTAAGAATGTAGCCGTCTGATGAAATGAAGAAACCACTACCATGACCTTCATCTACGTTGATGATAACGCCCGATTTCATGAAATCGTTCATGCGGCCATTTTCTATTTTTGCAGGGCGTGGTATAGGTAATGACGCAAGTCCTTTCTCATCTTTTTCTCCAATTTTCAACAGCCCTTTATCTGCCACTTCTTTCCTCACTTTCAGCATAGAAGTTTCCAAATTGTTTATCATTGCGTCATGTAGTATGGTTGACAACTGTTCTTTATCTTCCGAACCATATTCAATCAGAAAAAAGTCGGAAGTAGTATTTGTTTTAGTAGTGTATACTTTCTGTTTGTAATAGTCCAGTACTTCCCACTCTATTTCCATTTCAATAGCCAGCAATTCATTGCAAAGTCCAGACAATCCCAGTGAAGTTCTCACTTTATGACTTGGAACATTATGGATTGTAAATTTTTTTACGGAAGAGTTTAGGAAGAGTGTATTACTTACAGCCGGGAAAATAGTCTTTGTAGTATCAATGAAGTTCATCTTCTTCATCGTGACATTCAGCACCTTGGTAAATATGGTGTTATCTACTTTGAAGTTCGTCTTCTTTTTCGATTTGTTGTATTCCTTAGTCCAGCTATCATTTACTATATTTTCCTTGTATTTTTTCAATGAATTATATTGATGCCATAGTATATCTTCACCCTTGGTGTCAAAGGCAGTATTTTCTACAATGATGAATTTCTCGTCTTCGCTTCTGGGCTCATATTTAGTGAGTGCAGGAACTTCCTGTGGTAAGATTTTTCTTGTTTTAGGCGATTGGAAGTCAACAATCAATCCGTAGAACCATCCATAGTAAGGAACTGCAAGATTCAATATAGCAAGGGCCATAATAGGTGAACGTTTTGTGGGCTGAAATGGGTGGCTTTTTGTTTGATAACCTTCTTTTTCAACTTTCACAGTAAAGTAGGCGCGACGCCTGTCGAATTTCTTTACTTTTCCTTTCCCCTTAATTCCCAAAGTAGGGTATGTTATTTTGGCATCCTGTGTAGCAGAAGTAATAGGTACTTTCTGGTAATTGAGAGAGAAGGTATGGGCGCATCCAGATAAGGTTAATGCTGCAGCTAATGTAGTACTGGCCAAAAGCAAATGTCGCAATGAGGGCATATCTGTATAGTTTTTTTGATTTACCCAAAGCTAATATAGCAAGACTGAATTTTATAATCTCCCTAACAAATAGTGTTTTGTTATGCTATTATAGCGAAAAGGGCTACCAGTTGTTTCCGGCAGCCCTTTCTGTGTATACTGAGATTTCTCGTTTTACTGTGCCAGTAGTTGCTTCACCGCTTCCGATATTGCTTTGCCATCGGCACGGCCGGCCAGTTGTTTGCTGGCTACGCCCATTACCTTGCCCATATCGGCAGGGGTTTTGGCACCTACCTGTGCTATAATGGCACGCAGTTCGGTAAGCAGCTCATCGGCAGTAAGTTGCTGTGGCAGAAACTTCTCTATAATGGCCAGTTCCTCGCGCTCTTTAGCGGCAAGATCTTCGCGGTTTTGCTTTTCAAAGATATCCAGCGAGTCGCGGCGTTGTTTGGCCAGCTTCTGCAGCATCTTTTGCTCGGTAGCTTCGTTTATCTCGCCATTGGCACCTTCGGCAGTCTTCTCTATAATGATGGCTGCTTTAATGGCCCTGAGTGTACGCAATGCGGCCTCGTCTTTGGCACGCATGGCGGTCTTCAGTTCTTCCATTATTCTTGTTTCCAGAGACATGGTACTTCTGTATTATGGGGTGAACAATATTTGCTTATTTCTCTTCGGCTTTCTCCAGCGCATCGCTCGCTTTCTTCAGAAAGGTGCGGGCAAATGCCTTCATCTCTTCTGCCAGCTCGCCATTGCGGGTAGCACGGGCATAAGTATCGGCCATACCAAAGATGGTTTGGAAGAAGAAATCGTTCATTTCGTCTACCATCATTTTGTTGGTCCAGAGGTCTATGCGCATTGCCGATTTTTCATCGCCATCCCACAGGCCCAGCAGTATGGCCTTAGCCTTTTGCCACTCGGCTACACCGCCATCGGGGGCACGCCATTCTATTTTCTCCGGCATTTTGTCAGGTGCCAGTTCTACCTGTATATTGATTTGTGATTTCATGTAACTTTATAACAGACCGCAAAAATAGGGGTTTGGCAGCACTTGATACCAGAGCATGCTCTTGCCCTGCCACATAAGTTGTGGTTATGTGGCTATTGCCACTATTGGTGGGGCTGCCAGTACCTTTCGCACTTAAAATACTAACTACATGCAACAACAACTAATAGTAAAAATGGTACTGGATAACTGGAATAGTGCCATAGCCCGCACCAGCAAACTGATAGGCGAACTGACTGATGAGCAACTGGAGGCTGAATGTGCCCCCGGCCGAAATACCGGTAAGTACCTGCTGGGCCATCTGACGGCGGTACACGACCGTATGTTGCCCCTGCTGGGGCTGGGTAAACAGGAATATGCCCACCTGAACGATACTTTTTTGGCCAGCCCCGATAAGAGCGGAAAGGATATGCCCACAGTGGCCGAGCTGCGCCACTACTGGCACGATACCAATATGCGCCTTGACAACCTGTTTGGCAACCTGACTGCCGAGGATTGGTTTGCCCGCCACATGTCGGTTAGCGAAGAAGACTTTGCAAAAGAGCCCCATCGCAACCGTCTGAATGTAATCATCAGCCGCACCGGCCACCTTACCGAGCATTTGGGGCAAATGTTGTATTTAAAGAAATAATACTACATATTCTTCATAGGGCTGCCTTGTTCTTTGTGCGGGGCAGCCGTTCTTGTGTTTATATAGCCTTGCTGAACCGTAATGGCTGTGTAGCGGCACGGGGCAAATATTGGTCGAGCGTGCTACAAATATTGCGGATGAAGTTTTTACCGGCATCTGTAACTACAAGCGTATTGCCGGTAAGACTTACCAAACCATCTTCTACAAGTGGTTGCAGCCGGGGTAGGCATTCGTACTGTACATAGTCCATATCTTCTACTGCAAAACAGGTATGCCCCAAACAACTTATTTCGCGTATATAGCGGCCTATACGCTGGTCGGTAGCCGATAGCAGATACCCCTTGCCTATGGCCGTAATACCGGCATTAACAGCATCGTAATAGTCTTGCAGTGCCTTGGCATTTTGCCCATAGGCCCCCGGTGTGGTAGATATGGCCGATACGCCCAACCCCACAAGTATCTGTGTAGCCTGTGTAGTATAGCCCATAAAATTGCGGTGTAGCCAGCCCTCTTGCCGGGCAATATACAGGTCGTCGGCAGGCAAGGCAAAGTGGTCCATACCTATATCGTGGTAGCCTGCCTGCACAAACAACTGATGCCCGGTGCGGTACAAGGCCAGCTTTTGGGTTGCGTTGGGTAGGTCGGTCTCGTCGAACAATCGCTGGCCACGGCTGGTCCATGGCACATGGGCATAACTATAAAAAGCTACCCTGTCGGGGCGCAGGCTCACCACCTCACTCACGGTACGGGTAATGCTTTCAGTAGTTTGCCGGGGCAGTCCATATATCAGGTCGAAATTGACGGAATGATACCCTATGCGCCTTGCCTCTTCGGTAGCCCGCTGCACGTTGGCAAACGGCTGAATGCGGTTGATGATGTGCTGCACCACGGGGTCATTGTCCTGCACACCATAGCTTACCCGCCTGAAACCCATGTTGTACAATGCCTGCAGGTGTTCTGTAGTGGTATTGTTTGGGTGCCCCTCAAAGCTGAACTCGTGCTGCGGATGCACTATGGCATCCTTCAATATATAGCCCAGTAACAGTTGCAGGTTTTGGGGCGAAAAGAAGGTTGGGGTGCCACCACCCAGATGCAACTCACGTATCACTGGTTTTCCGTCCATCAGGCTGCGCCAAATATCCCACTCGCGGTGCAGGGCCGCTATATAGGTGGTCTCTACGCTGTGATTGGTAGTTATCTTCTTGTTGCAGCCGCAGTAGGTACACAACCGCTCGCAAAAGGGCAGGTGAATATACAGGCTGATACCCTCCTGCATATTGTGCTGCGCAAAATCTTGTACAAATACCCCACGCCATGCGGCATCATTGGCCCAGTCTTGCCATACGGGCACCGTGGGGTAACTGGTATAGCGGGGCACAGGTACATTATACTTCTGCAGCAGTTGTGTATGATTCATTGTATTGAGGGATGTTGGTTACACCATACAAAGGTGACTACACCCCTGCCCCTGATACCTGACGATCGTCAGGATAGGGGGCGATTGTGGGCAGGAGCCTCACACAACATGTATAGATGATGGCACAAAATCGTCACTATTCCGCTTGGCCTCCTACCGTCCACCAATGTAGCTACCAGCACCACCATTTTGCATTATCCAATTATTGCCATTACATTTGCACCCGCATAGGTTTCTGTTGCACGCAACAGAATTAAAAGGGAACCCGGTGAGATTCCGGGACATTTCCCGATGCTGTATGCTTCATGTATCAGCTTTTTGCATCCTGTATTGCCACTGTTCTGCCAACGGCCACAAGCCGCACACCGAATGGGAAGGCCGCAAAAAGTGAAGCGAGTCAGAAGACCTGCCTGTGTACTTTGCCGCATGTGTGGCAAAGACATTATCGCTGCCTTCGGGAAGAAAGGCACAGATAGTTGAGGGCTTCTGCTTTTTGCTGTATCTGTATTTTCTCCAATTGGCTGCACATAAAATGGTGTTTTAACAACCAATATAATATGCGCAGATTTACTTTGCTGTTAGCCGCCCTGTTTATGGGCGCAGTGGTACGGGCACAAACTACCGCCACTTTCGAGGTATTGCCACTGGCACATGCCGACACTTTTTACACCAACTACACGGCATCTGGTACCGATGTGGGCTTCAATAACGGGCTTGCCCACTTTCCCTGCGTGTACGACACCTCGTGGGGCGGCGTATGGAGCTCGGGCTTTGCTTACTCTAACATGACCGATACTATTACCAGCGGTTTCACCAACCAATACTCGGCCAAAGCGGGTACGGGTTATGCAGCATCTGAGAAATACGTAGTGGCTTCCGGTTCTGTAAACCGTGTACACCTGCAAGGCACGGCTATGGGCCATCCTGTAAAAGGTTGCTACATTACCAACAATACCTATGCCTTTAACAGCATGCGCGACGGCGACATGTTTGCCCGCAAGTTTCACAACGGCGACTGGTTCAAGATAACAGCATTTGGCTACTATAACGGTGCGCTGAAGACAGACACTACCTACATTTATCTGGCCAATTTCCTGTTCCCCGATAGCACCAATAACTACATACAGCGCAACTGGACATGGTGGGACCTGCAGCCACTGGGCAAGGTAGACAGTATAGAATTCCGCCTGTCGAGCACCGATGTAGGCTCTTGGGGTATGAATACACCTGCCTACTTCTGTATGGACGACTTTACTACCTATGAAACTTTTGATACCACTACGCCACCAGTAATGGTACCAACTACCCCTGTAGGCAGCATAAAGGTGTACCCTATACCTACCAGCAATACGCTGAATGTAGATTTGCCCGATGACGCAGCAGTAACCATGACCATCAGCGATATGAGCGGCCGTGTGGTAACCCGTATAGACCGCACCAGCCAGCATACCAGCATAGACACTGCACCACTGGCACCAGGTATGTATGTACTGCACATAACCGGCGACGGACGAAAAGCGACCATGAAATTTACCAAACAATAATAACACCAACGGGCAACGGCTATCTTTGCAGTTGCCCGTTTCTTTTAATAATGCAACATGAACAAACTTTTCACCACCCTGCTTGTATGCCTTTGCGGCAGCACCTATGCCCAGTTTGCCCCGCAGGCAGGCCTAGCCGGTAGTACCGCCATAGAGGCCAGTAGCCCGCTGATAGATGGCTGGGCCAGTACCTGTACCGTGCAGCGCGGCTATATAGACATTGCCAACCCCGGTGCCGGGCATGTAACCGTAGGCGAAGACATAAACGCCATCAATGCTGCCGATGGGGCCATTGTGTGCCTGGGCGATAGTGGTGTAGCGGTGCTCACCTTCCCCGGTGCATTGTACAATGGGCCGGGTGCCGACTTTGCCGTCTTCGAGAATGGATTTAAGAACCCTGCCAATGCATCTATGGCCTTTCTGGAGCTGGCATTTGTAGAGGTAAGCTCGGATGGCACCAATTTCTTCCGCTTCCCCGCTACCTCCAATACGCAGACTACCACCCAGATACCGGGCTCGGGTGTGTATATGGATGCCTCCCTGCTCAACAATCTGGCAGGCAAGTATGTAGCCAACTATGGTACCCCGTTCGACCTGAGTGAGCTGGCGGGCACACCAGGGCTGGATGTAAACCACATCACCCATGTACGGTTGGTAGATGTGGTAGGGGCCGTATCGGGCCACGGCAGTAAGGACAATGAGGGCAAATACATCAACGACCCATACCCCACTAACTTTCCTACGGGCGGGTTCGATTTGGATGCCGTAGCCGCCCTGCATATGGCCGTTACTGCGGTACCGCAAGCCACCCCAACCGCTGCCACCATATACCCCAATCCTGCCACAGGCTTGGTATATGTAACACTACCCACAGGCATCACCAATGCTACTTTGGTACTTACCAGCATTACAGGGCAGGTGCAGTTGCAGCAACCAGCCGGCCAACACACATCACTATCGCTTGCCAGCTACCCTGCCGGCATGTACACCATACACATAACCGGCGATAACGGATACTCATGGACCGGAAAGCTGGTTACCTACTAATACTGTTCTGCACCCTGCTGTGGGGCTGTGTAAAGGATAAACCTACACCACCCGCTACCGGCACAGGTGCCACAGGCAGTGTGTACATAGTATGCGAGGGCAGCCTGAGCAATGGCAATGCTACGCTATACCTCTACAATACACAAACCGACTCGGTGTTTGGCGATATATACCGGGCGGTAAACAATCAGGCACTGGGCGATGTGTTTCAGAGCATGGTGCGCATAGGCGATAGCCTGTACCTGTGCATCAACAATTCCGACAAGATAACCGTACTCAATAAGGGCAGCCACACTTTGGCCGGTACCATACCAGTTGCCAAACCCCGCTACATATTGCCTGTACGGGCTGGGCTGGCATGGGTAAGTACCCTGTTCAGCAACAGGCTCTATGCCATAGACCCGCAAAACCAGAAAGTACTGCACATTACCGAACTGCCGGGGCAAAACCCCGAAGGTATGTGCCTGCATATGGGCAACCTCTATGTATGCCCGTGGGATACTGCCGTAAATGCCATATACCAACTGAATGCCGAGACCGGCCAACTACTGCACACTATACGTATAGGCGGCTACGCCCCCCACAGCATACTGGTAGACAAAGAGCAGATGTTGTGGGTACTATCGGGCAATGTAACCAAGGGGCGACAGGCGGCCTGGACCCGCATAGACCCATCTACCGGCAACATACTAAAGACCTATACCTTTGCCACCGGTACCGACCCGGTGAAACCCATACTGAACAACACCCGCGATACGCTCTACTACATACAGGTAAAGTACGATGGCACCGCCACCAACAATGGCGTGTACCGCTTGCCCATTACCGCCGCAGAGCTGCCCACCACACCCTTTGTAGCTGGTGTTGCCTACCAGTACTTTTGGGCTCTGGGCATAGAACCCGGCAGTGGCCATATATATCTTGCCGACCCCAAGGGTTTTGTACAAAAAGGCATGGCCCACATATACCGCCCAGATGGCACCCTCCTGCACTCCTTCGCTACCGGTTTGGGGCCGGGGCAGTTTTATTTTGATAGGTAGTGCTGTCTTTTTCGATATGAACCTCCTGCGGGAGGTAAAACTCTGTATGAGCAATACCAAAGAAATCTTAGCCGGACGGAATCCCCGCCACCTCGCCTGCCGTAGGCAATAGCCAATGGCAAACATTTATTTTTGAATGTTACAGACTAAGGCAAATGAGTTTTACTATGTGTCTTCAAAATTTGTGTAGTCATATGCTCATAAACACCAGTTAATAAATTGATTATCTATATAAGCAATAACAATATAACAATAGCATGCTGTACACATTACGATGAAAACGGAAGGTGAATCTATAAATGACTGAAGGTGAAAATGTAAACTAAGGAGTAATAGACATTTGTAATGCTTTTTTAGAGATGGTTGCGTCTAATGGACATTTGTAATGTTTTTTTTGGGGGGGGACGGGGGATTCTCTTGATCTTTTTATGGTGAACTTTGTTATGTCAGGTCAAACGGAAGCAGGCTCTGCTGCAGGGATATCCTGACGCTATGAGTAAGAGAGTAGCCATCTATCCATTTAGATGGCTATTACTTTTAGCTTTATGCCTTCAAAAACCCATCAATAAACCGCTTCTTTCGTTCTGTCGATAGACCATTATGATTTCTTAGTTTATTCTTCAGGTCGGCAAAATGTCCATCTATAGCATTGGTGGTATTGGGGATATTCAAGTCAATATGGTCATACCATGTGAAAAGCCATGGAAGGTTTGTTTTTAGACTTCTGTACGCACTACGTAGCTTTCTATGTGTATATCGGCTTTTGCCAGTTGCTTCGTCCTTAGTTCGCTCGTTTAAGAAGTCTTTCCACATTATATGCCATTGGTCTAATGCCCCAACAAAGCTTTCCTTGTCTGTCTTGGCCAATAGCAGACTCAATGCCCGAAGGTCTTTACCAGCTTGCATCTTGGGCTTTCGGGTCAGGTATCGGGTAATGATAGCGGTTTGATGAAACTGGCACATTTGTATTGGAATGGCAGGAAACAGTTGCAACAACCCCTTTCTGCCGTCACAAACAATTGCTTTAATAGTGAAGCCTTTACCAGCTAAGTGTGCAATGCCATCTCTATACAACTGGTTTGTCTCATTCTTTACATAGAGTTTATATAGATTATCGCCACTATAGGCATCCTTGAAAAGCATCACACCAAAGGCTCTGCCGAAATAGGTAGTATCCATAAGAACGACAACTTCTTTGCTCGTCTTCTCTACATGGCCTACCTTAATCTTGTCCAGTCTACGCTGAATCGTCCGTACTGAGCAATTGAATGTTATAGACAATTGTCCATAGGTTTGCTTCCCATGTACATACAACTGCCATAGAATCGTATCGTCCAAACGACTACCTCCTATAAACTGCTTGCCACAATTCGCACATCTATAACGTTGTTTGCCCCGGACTTGACCGTATTTGCTTGTTATTTTTGAACCACAATAAACGCAGTTTTTTTATTCATGACCTTTCAAATACCTTAAACTAAGGCCCAACAAGACTTCCAGCGTCTTTCACCATTACAAATGTCTATTAAGCC
>JAGKWS010000114.1 GCA_021151685.1 Chitinophagaceae bacterium | reverse complement strand
AACGATGGCCTGTACGAAATACTACACCGCATTCGGGAATTTGGCACAGAGCTTTTTCAGGATACCGACATCAATTTCCACTTTACAGGCAGCGAGGATAAATGGCGGCAATACCGGCTGGATATGGAGATGAGCCGCAACCTCATCATGATATTCAAGGAGGCAATGAACAACTGTCTGAAATATGCACAGGCACACAATGTAACCATGGATGTGCATTGGAAACAGCGCAATGTGCTACAGATAGTATTGAAAGACGATGGTGCCGGTTTTGATACCCAAATAGCCTATAAGGGCAATGGCCTGCACAATATGAATAACCGTGCCGGCCGGCTGAAGGGTAAGCTGTACATAGACTCCAAGCCGGGAAAGGGCACTATCATTACCCTCACCTTCAAAATACCGCCAAACAGGTGATGGTAGTAGGGTAGAGATAGCAGACATTTACAATGTAAAAATAGGGCAACTATGAGAAGAGATCTGGATATACATGTGGCCATCATAGAAGATGATGAAACCATACGCGAAGGGTATGCGTTTCTTATAGGCAATACAAAGGGCTATAAAATCGCCGGAACTTATCCGTCGTACGAGGAGGCGGCAAAAAAGATTGCCAATGACAACCCCGATGTAATATTGCTGGATGTAGAGCTGCCCGGTATGAGTGGCATAGAGGCACTACCACGCTTAAAGAGACTATTGCCCGAAACCCACATACTCATTCTGACGGTCTACGAGCAGGAGATGCTCATATTCCGCGCATTGGGCAATGGTGCTGCCGGTTATCTTACCAAGAACACCCCGCCCGAAAAGATTGTAGCTGCTATACATGAGGTGATGGAAGGCGGCGGCCCCATGAGTGCGCATATAGCACGTATGGTTATATCGTCTTTCAAGCGCAACGAGGCTACGCCCCTTACCCGCCGCGAAACCGAGATACTGGAACAGATAGCTACCGGCAAGAGCCGCAAACGCATAGCTGAGGAGCTATATATTGACTTGGAGACGGTGAAATCGCACATCAAAAACATTTACCATAAGCTGGATGTGCATTCTAAAGCCGATGCCATTAAGGCCGCCCGCGACAATAAGTTCATATAATAGACCATACTATACACGGTAACGTACACATTCCCCAACGTACTCTGTAAAAGTACCAGTGCCCCGGCTTTGCGGCCGGGGCACTACAGTATATTGCTTGTTGGTAAAGGCATTATAGATTCATACCGCCCGATACTTCTATTCGCTGACCGGTGATCCATTTGGCGGCATCGCTGCACAGGAAGGCTACCACACCGCCAATGTCGGTGGGCAGGCCCACGCGGCCCAGTGCGGTAACACTGGCTATTTGCGCATTCAGTTGAGGATTGTCGCGTACCAAACCACCACCAAAATCGGTTTCTATAGCACCGGGTGCTACCACATTCACCGTTATGCCACGGCTGCCCAGCTCGCGGGCCATGTAGCGGGTCAATACTTCCACCGCACCTTTGGCCGAACCGTATGCCGATGAGCCGGGATACGAAAACCTTGCAAGACCTGATGAAATATTCACAATCCTGCCCCCATCGGCCAGATAGGGCAGTGCCTTTTGTGCCATAAAAAACACCGCTTTGTAGTGTATGTTCATTATGGCATCAAACTGATCTTCGGTGGTGTCGGCAAATGGTGCATGCAGTGCGGTGCCTGCATTGTTCACCAATCCGTGCAGCTTTGTTGTGCCGGTGTGGGTTTGTAGCCATGTGGCTACTGTTGTATAGAATTTGGTATAGCTCTGGCTGTCGGCCACATTTAGTTGAAAAGCCGCTGCTTTACGCCCCATCCCTTCTATGGTGGCAACTACTGTGGCTGCTTCAGCGGCGTTGGTGTTGTAGGTTATCAGCACATCCATGCCTTGTTCGGCCAGTCTCAATGCCATATCCCTGCCCAGGCCACGGCTGCCGCCGGTAACCAATACTACTTTGTTTTGCGATTCCATTTTTTGCTTTTTTTCTTGGTGTAAAGGTCACAACTACTGGTAAGCTTCCATTACACCAATCAAACCAGTTATTGCAAAAATCAAATAGTGGGTGCTGGTTGTCGGAATGCCACGGGTGTAGATCCCGTATTTTTCCGAAAGAAGTTGGAGAAATGGGCTGCTTCGGCAAAACCCAGACTCCAAGCTATTTCGGCTATATTCCAGTCGGTTTGCTTTAGTAGTATTTTGGCCTCCTGCACTATGCGTTGGGCTATGATGCCGGTGGTTGTTTGTCCGGTAATGTCTTTCAACGATTTGTTGAGGTGGTTCACATGTATGGCTAATCTGTCGGCAAACTGTGCGGCTGTGCGCAACTGCAATTGCTGCCCCGGCGACTCTATGGGAAATTGCCTTTCCAGCAGCTCGGCAAATAGCGATGCCACCCGTTCGGCACCATTGCTGTGGCCCGTTGCCGGTGTCAGTGGCTGTAGTTTTTGCCCCATATGCAGCAACTCGGTTACATAGTTGCGCAGCAGGTCGTATTTGTAGGGATAGTCTGATGCTATCTCGCGACTCATTTTGGCAAATATGGCTTCCAATTCCTTTGTGGTAGCGGCATCGGGCATAAACACAGGCTGGCTGCCCGACTTAAAGAGCGGCAATTCATCCAATTCGAATCCGGTTTTGCTGCGCAACATAAAGTCGTGGGTAAAGATGCAAAACGTACCTGTAAGCCCCTGCTCATCGGGCACCCAATGGTAGGGGATGCGTGGTGTGGCAAACAAAAGACCGGTACCGTTTATCTCAATGGTTTTGTCGGCATAGTGGGCTATGGCCTTGCCATGCATCAGGCTTATTTTGTAGTAGGCGCGCCTGTTGTAAGGCATTATGTTTTTGGCCCGGTATTTCTCGGTAGTAGCAGCAATGTCAAAGATGTTGAAGTGCCCCACTGCCTGATGAATATCGGGTGGCAACAGGCTGGCAATATCCCTGCCGGTAAAGTCGGCAGCTTCGTGATAGAACTGTTCCAGCGTGGTGGGCTTAATGGGCTTCATGCTATTTGATTGGTTGCAAAAATCAAATGTACGATAAACGAAAATGTCCTGCCATCACTTGTGAATGTAGTGAAGACAGGACATTTCCGTTTAGGCGTTTTAGTTTGGTACTACAGCACCGTCCACCAAATATTTCTGTTGGCCATGGTGCCCCATTTCCTAAAGTTGTCCCACACCATGTCGCCCAGTTGTTTTTCGTTTACCTTCTTGCCTTTTTCTTCTATCACAAAGTCGGTTGGTTTGGGTTTGGCACCCTCTACCTTGTTGGCTATCCATGTGGTGTGCAGGCGGGGTATGGCCAGTTCCATTATCATGCCGGGTAGGCCGCCAAACATTTCGGGGCCACCGCTTACGGGTATATCCTCGGTATAGAAAGCTACTACGTATACGCTGTCGCAAATGCGGCCCACAGCCTTGTGGCATTTATAGCCGGCTATGGTGCGCACTTCTTCGCGCTCCTTCCAGTCTATACGGCGTATGCTGTCTTGTACAAAAAACTTCTGGTCAAAGATTTGTTTATTGGCCCTTACCGTGTCTTTTGCAAACTCTGTAAGTACTATGTTGTCGGTAGCGGGGCCGCCGCCAAACATCTTAAAGACATTATTGCCATCGGGATTTTCGCGACCCGGCTTGTACATAGTGCGCGATGTATCGAAGAACATATCGAAATAACTGGAGCTAAACTTGGGCAACTGCTGTTTTATTTTGTCTACCCACGAGTTGTTCTCCATTTTTTCCATTTCCTCCAGTTGGGCGTGCATATTTATCTTACGTTCATATTCTATGCGCCCCATCCATGTATGTTGCCCGTGTGCTGTTATGGCCAGCAACACTAGTAGTGTACTTGTCAATAGTTGTTTCATCAGCTTCATTTTCAGCGGTTAGTGAATCATCATGCCACCGCCCGATGGTGGTGGTGCTCCGGCAGGTGTGTGGGTAAAATTCCATATCAGGTTCAGCATGCCATACCGCCTGATGGTGTTATAGCTGTTCTGGGTTACCATGTTGCCCTGCCCATTGCGGCTGAAACCAATATTCTGGTTCAGAATGTCGTACACCGATGCACGCAATACCAATTGGCTTTTCTTCAGGAACTTCTTCTCTACCCATGCATTCCAGCGTATTACGTCGTTGTTGGTGGTGAAGATGGGGGTCTTCTGGCGAAACATCATATCTACCGAACTGCCTATGCTGGTTTTGCCCGGTAGCTGAAATTCGGCACTCATGTCGTTTGTAAGTATATAGTAACTCACAGCTACCGGGTTGTTGGTAGACGTATTGACGTTATATGATATTTGCGGGTTCCAGCGTAGTTCCATCTTCTGTTCTTTTTCGTAGCTGGCATAAGGCCCTACCGATACGCTATTGCTGTTGCTGATATTGTTTTGGTTGTTAATGATGTTGTTGATGTGGAATGTAGAGCCATTCACTTGACCACCAAGGCGAATATCGGTTTTGGGTATTTGCATGCCGTACCCTAAATAGCCATAGCCGCTGTAGTTGCCATCTACATTGATGTATTTGGTAGTATTGACACCGCCTATAGTCTGCTGCTCGGTACTGATGGCGTTAGATACCTGACTAAACGATACATTGGCCCAAATGAAGCGGCTCTTTAAAATCTTATAATCATTGAACCGGAGGGATACCTGATTCACAAATTCCTGACGCAACTCTGGGTTGCCTACTGTAATGTTCAGCGGGTCGGTATTTAGCTGAAACGGCTGCATCTGGTTGATGGTGGGTTGCCGTGTCTTGCCCTGATAGTTGATGTTGAAGCTGGTTTGTTTGCCGAACCTGTAAGTGAAATTGGCCTTAGGGAAAAGGTTCAGAAAACTGTAGGTATTGGTGGTGTCGCCATTCAGCAGGTCGGTTTGTACATAGTTGGCCTTAGATACGTCGCTGCCTACAGAAAAGTTGAACTTGGTATACACAAACTTGAAGCTTAACCCACCGGCATTTGTCAATACATTGTATCCAAAGTTACTACTGAACAAACGGTTGGGGTCGTCGCCATAGGCACCACCAACAGTGGTGTCGAATGACAGGTTACGAGCCAAGCTATTGTTCACTGTAAGGCCGTAAGAAACTTCGGTAAATACTTTCTTAGACAGCGGTTCGGTATAGGTAGCACGCCCCGAGAAAGCCAAAGAAGAAGTATAGTTTTGCTTTAGCTGGCGGGTAACAAAACTGGGCGTGCTGGCAACCGTATCTTGCAGTACCGAGAAGAAGTCGCCATCAGTTGTGTTCTCGCTGTAGTTTTCTTTGGCATCAACCGATAGTGTTCTGCCCTTTTTTGCGAACTTATGTCTGAAGAGCAGGTCGGCATTCAGGAAGGTGCCGTAGCCCCTGCCGGTCACCACACGGGTATTGTTCAGCGAGGCACTGGGTGCATCTTTTACAGTAAAATAGTTGTCGGTACTGTAGTCCGATCTCGTGTCCGATGTTTTGTAACCACCTTCAGTGGTTATTTTCAGGGTGGTGGCCGAGTCTATTTTCCATTCATACATCAGGTCGGCTCCGTGGCGGTCGCTGGTGCTTGTCTGATTTTTGCGCATCTCTGTTACACGTATCGAGTCGTTGGGCAGCGAGTATTGAATGTCGGTATTGCCATCTGCATCTACACCTTGTCGTCCAAACCGATAGTTGGCAGTAAGGTGGTGTTTGCCTTCTTTCCATTTATTGGCGTAGTGGGTGCCACCTGTCAGGGTGGTAGGCAAGCCTTCGCCGGTATAGCGGCCATCCCAGCCCGAGAAATCGTCGGCAGTGCGTCGGCTGATGAATTCACCATCTTCGGTTATTTCGGTAGTGCCATTCCCGCTGCCAAATTTGTCGCTGTCTTGCCAGCCCAGCCCCGCCTTGTCGGTATTAGAGGCTATACCAAATGCCGAAAACTGCCTTTTGGCACGGAAAGAATTGAGCATACCCTGATTTTGGTAAAAACCATCGGTGCCGGCTCCGGCATCCAGCTTGCCAAAGTAGCCCTTCTTTTTGTCTTCTTTCAGCTCCAGGTTGATGGTGCGGGTCTTCTGTCCGTCATCTATACCGGTAAAGTCCGACTGATCGCTTTTCTTGTCATACACCTGCACCTTCTTCACGGCATCGGCCTGCAGGCCACGGGTCACCACTTTGGGGTCGTCCGAGAAGAATTCTTCGCCATCTACAAGCACTTTCTGCACACTTTCGCCCTGTGCTACTATCTGTCCGTTTTTGTCTACCTGTATACCGGGTAGTCTTTTCAGCAGGTCTTCTACGGTGGCACCTTCCTTTACCTTAAAGCTATCGGCCATGTACTCGGTGGTGTCGCCCTTCACTTTTATGGCAGCTATTTGTTGGGTAAATACGAACTCCTTTAGCAGATGCTCGCGCGACATCAGGGGTAGTTCGCCCAGATCGGTGGTGTTCTTTTTTACGTTTACCTCGTCTATATAATCTACAAAACCCGGAAACGTAACGCGCAAGTAGTACTTGCCCTGTGTACGCACTTGCGTACTGAAACGGCCGTTGCCATCGGTGCGGGCAAAGGTTTCTATAACAGAGTCGGCTGTACGTATCAGTACTACCGATGCCGACGGTAGCTTGTTATTGTTCAGGGTATCGGCAACGGTGCCTTTTATAAGATATGGTTGTGCCGCTGCGCCTATAGACATAAGGCAGCACACAAGAAACAGGTAAAGTTGTTTCATACAGATTGTGTGGTGAATAAAATTCGTTGTAAAGCAACGAAACAAACTACAGCAAGAACTCACCCTTTTACTACCCCTTATGCCAAATATGGTTATTTAACAATATTTTATCTAATTCTAATCGCTGTGGCAGGTCACAGCAATTTCGATATAGCCATCATCAGTTCGGTAGCCTGCTGTGGCGATGGTGGGCGGGATGTAGCCAGTTTTCCGTCCTTATCTATCAGAAAACAGGCGGGCAGGCTTTGCAGTCCATACATTTTAGCCTCGGGGGCATACCAATTGCCCCTGGTGGTGGTAAAGTTACCAGTTAGTTTCAGTTGTTGTGGTACCATGTGGGCAGCGGCCGTGTCATCGTCCAGCGATACGTATACAAACTCTACCGGTTTGCGTGCCATCAGGTCCTTTACCTTACGTTCCAGCAGGCGCATTTCGGCTACACACGGTTTGCACCATGTAGCCCAGAAGGTGATGTACACCACCTTGCCCCGTAGCTCAGACAGCATTACTCTTTTGCCATCGGCCATAGTTACCTTAAAGTCGGGTGCCGGTTGCCCGGCCGACAGGCGTTCCGCTATCTCTATCTGGCTGGTAAGCAGGGGCAGGTATTCGCTTTTGGGCCACTGCTTGCTGAACCTGCCCAGCACCTGTCTCGACCTATCGATACGCTGCACCCTTGCCCTGCTATACAGGCTCTGTGCTATATAGTACTCGCCACTGGCAGTAGGTAGGGTAGTGTAGGCAAGGTTATCGGCACTGTCCAGCAGGCGGCGTGCTTGCACGGTATCGGAAACAGGCAGGCCATATCCCACAGCCCTTAGCCGGGTCTCGAACACGCCCGACAGATACAGCAGGTAGCTGGGCACCTGCAGGTATTGGTCGTCAAAAGCCAATGGCATGTTTTCTATGCCCTCATAGTTTTCTGGTGGTATGGTGTCGGTATACCGGCGCAAACGCTGCATCTCGTGCATTTGCGGGTACTGCTGCATAAAAAAGTAGTTGTAGTAGCGGTAGTGCAGCGGCCACAGGCTCACAAACGCTTTTGGTAACCCTTGTTGGTGTTGTTGCAGAAACGTTTCTTCGTCCTTCAGCTCCTGCGCTATAGATACATACCATTGCGCCGTGGTTTCGGGCAGGTGGTTGCGCAGGCGTGTGGTGTACTGGTTCAGGCGGCCCCGCTGCACGGTATGCAGTGCTACAAAGTTCTGTACCTCGCTGCCCCGGCCTGTGTAGTGTATCGTACTGTCAAACCGAAGGGCATCTACCGTTACATGCAGGCTATCGCCATCGGCCAGCATCAGGTCGGCCACATGGTTGCCATGTTTCAGTTCGGTAAGTTGATACACACCAGTGGGTACGGGTAGCTTCAGCGAAAAATTTCCCTGCTTGTCCAGCCGTGCCGTGTACTGCTGCGGATAGTAGGCCAGCCGGTTGCTGTTGTACTGTAGCTGCACACTGTCGTTTTCGGGGTGCTGTATGCGCCCCTTCATCCACACATGGGCGTAGCCATAAGTGGGTAACAACAGGCATGTGGCTATACATAGTACCACCAACCACAAGCGTTGTGGGTATTGATGGGGCATGATGTGTGTAGGTAGGGTAAACTTCATGGTAGTACCATTGGTTAGGCAGTGGCCATCTGGGGCAGTGGGCGTGGTGCGTAGTTCTTCACTGCTTGGGCAATAGCAGCAATGTGTGGTGGCGTAGTGCCGCAACAACCGCCCAGCATATTCACCCAGCCTTCTTTTGCCCATTCGGCCACAATGGCGGCTGTTTGGTCGGGTGTTTCGTCATACTCGCCCATAGCATTGGGCAGGCCGGCATTGGGGTAGGCACTTACGTAGCAGGGGGCTATTTGGGCCAGCTCTTCTACGTGTGGCCTCATTTCCGATGCCCCCAAGGCACAGTTCAGCCCTATGCTTACCGGGTTGGCGTGCATTACCGATATACAGAACGCTTCCAGCGTTTGCCCGCTCAGCGTGCGGCCCGATGCATCGGTGATGGTGCCCGATATCATAATAGGCAACTTTTCGCCACCATTTACCCTAAAATATTTTTTCACCGCATAGATGGCCGCCTTGGCATTCAGCGTATCAAAAATGGTCTCTATCAGCAGTATGTCGGCACCGCCCTTTACCAGCCCGTCTATTTGTTCCAGGTAGGCATCGGCCACCTCATCGAAGGTAATAGCACGATAGCCCGGATTATTCACATCGGGCGATAGAGACAGGGTTTTGTTCATAGGGCCTATGGCACCTGCTACAAAACGCTCTGCCGGGTTGGCCCCCGTTTCGGCACAGTACTCTTCTATGGCCTCGCGCGCTATGCGGGCTGCCGCTACATTTATCTCGTGCGACAACTCTTGCATATCATAGTCGGCCATAGACACACGCTGGGCATTAAAGGTGTTGGTTTCTATAATGTTGGCACCCGCTGCCAGATACTCTTTGTGTATGGCCTTTATGATGTGTGGTGCCGTAAGACAAAGAAGGTCGTTATTGCCCTTTATATCGCTATGCCATTGGGCAAACCGCTCGCCCCGGTAGTCGGCCTCTTGTAGCTTGTACCGTTGTATCATGGTACCCATGGCACCATCTATAATAGCTATGCGTTTTTCCAGCAGGGTTCTGAGCCTTTGTTCATTTGTCATAGTACAAAGTTATGAATAACGGTTGAACCAAACAGTAGTTCACCTGCCCTACACATTATGGCGATTGTATGTTAGAGCCCAAGTCTTGCGGCAAATGCCCCACAGGCACAGTCACCTCCCCTCGGGGGAGGCCGGGAGGGGCTACTCCATTTTGCCTGTACAAACATCTACTGGCATCATTTACCACTTTCTCCCCAACCTTCCTTAAATTGCTCCTTATTACAACCATTATATATGAGGTTCACTACTGCGCTGCTCGCCATCATGGGGCTTTTACTTGTTGCTACCGGCAAGGTGAATGCCCGTCACGGCGGTAGCTTTTGCGAGGAACGCCGCAAGGCACAGCGGGCAGCCGCCAAGCCTACGGCATTGGGCGATGTTGCCGAGGACGACTACGATATAAAACATCTGGAATTTCGCCTGCGCATGTCCGATACCTCTATATACGTAGCCGGCAATGTAGCCACTACCGCCATAGTAGTAGCCCCCACCATGAACGATTATGTGTTCGAACTGAGTAGTGCCCTCACCATAGATTCGGCACGGGTAAATGGTTGGTTGCTGCCGGTAACTACCTCGGGCAATATCAGGCGCATTGCCATGCCCATCACGCTGGCGGCCGGTTCACAGTTCACCGCCCGCATCTGGTACCACGGCATGCCGCCCGCCAGTTCGGGTAGCTTTTTCAATGGCATAACGCATACCGTATCATCGGGCGGTACCGATATGGTCTATACCGTTAGCGACCCATGGGTAGCCCTCAACTGGTGGCCCTGCAAACAATCGGTATTAGATCAGGCCGACTCGGTAGATATGTTTGTGACCGTACCCGATGGCGTGGTAGATGGTAGCAACGGCAAGTTGGTGAATGTGGATAAAACCTCAGAACCCGGCAGCTGGACGTATCACTGGAAAACCACCTACCCCATAGATTATTACCTCATTTCGCTGGCTATAGCCCGCTACAGCGAGTACAGCAGCTACATGCAGTTCGATGGAAGTACCGATACCATGCTCATCCAGAACTTCTTTATGGACACCGCTACCTTCAACCCGGCGCACAAGGCCAAGTTCGATAGCGTGTCGTACATGATCAATCATTTCTCGTCGCTGTTTGGCCGTTATCCGTTCTGGCAAGAGAAGTTTGGTATGTGCTTCACCACGCTGCCCGGCGGCATGGAGCACCAAACCATGGTTACCATTGGTGTAACCGATGTAGAGACCATAGCCCACGAGCTGATGCACCAGTGGTTTGGCGACCATGTCACTTACAAGTCGTGGCGCGATATGTGGCTCAGCGAGGGCTTTGCCTCTTATGGCGAGCATCTGTTCAGCGAGCGTTTTCATGGGGCCGGCCCCGCAAGGCTGCGCCGTTTAGACCATCTCAACAAAGCCATCAGCCGCAACTGTGGCCGCACATTGGTAGACGATACTACCAGCAGTACTACGCTCTTTACCTACGACCAGTACTACAAGGCCAGCATGATACTGCATACCCTGCGCTACATGGCCCCGCACGATAGCGTGTTCTTCAAAACATGGCGGGTGTATCAGAGTACCTATGGCATGAGTAATGCCGCTACCGCCGATTTTCAGGCCGTGGCCGAATCGGTATACGGCCGCAACCTCGATACCTTCTTCAATCAGTGGATATATGGGTATGGTTTCCCTATATTCCGCACTACATGGAACCAAGTGGGCAATAAGGTCATTGTGAAGCTGGTACAAACCCGCTCTTGCAGTACATACAACAATCACTTTTACACACCTGTGCAGTTACAGTTCCGGGCCGGCTCGCTCGATACTGTGGTAAAGGTGTACAACACACTCGATACGCAAACCTATGTGTTCGACTGGGCACCCACTGTTACCAGTGTGCTCATCAACCCCGATATTTGGACCTTAATGCGTGCGTTGCCCGTAACTAAAGATGCATCGCTCACCAGTGTGGGTACAGTAAATGGTCCCGATGGCATACGCATACACCCCAATCCCGCCGGCGACCACTGGGAGGTAGAGGCCCTGCCCGCCAATACGGCCTTGTGCGTTACCGATATGAGTGGCCGGGTACTATGGCAAGGGCAGAGCAATGGTGCCAATACCCGTATACCAGCCCGCCAACTGGCCCCCGGTAGCTATATGCTACGGCTCACAGGGGCTGTAACCGGGTATGTGCATTTGCAACGCTGATTTTTGGCAGATTGACCACAAATAGACTGCCAGGCAACTGCTGCATGTATTTTTACGGGGCAGAACCATTTCTTAAAAAGAGCAGGAAACTACCTGTTGCAGGCAATTTAGTGTTGTTAATTTAACAAAATAATAAGACAAAATGATGCGTTAGTGTCCGTTTTTTTGGACACATAGTTACTTTTTCCAGAAAAACAGTTGTAATGTTGCATCAGGAACAAATTCCATTCATTCCTTTAGTCGGCTGTGCTGACGGTCCCCAACCTCCGATTACCAGCTTTTTAGATTGATTCAAAAAACTTTCAGGATTAACCGAAGTTAAAACATACAGGAAAAAAAAGAAGCATGCCTTACGACATTATGCAGCTAAATGATATGCTCATTCCTGAGCTAAAAGACATAGCTGAATCACTGAAGATAGAAACTCCTACCGGGCTCGATAAGCAGACACTCATCTACCGCATTTTGGATAAACAAGCATTGACTGCTACCCCAGATGCTGAACCTAAAAAGAAACGTGGCCGTAAGCCCAAGGAAGTAGCTGCCGAACCGCAAGCCACCACGCCCGAAGTAGCCGAACCAGTAGCACCTCCGGTAGCCGAAGTGGACGCTACCCCGGTAGCCGAAGCCGTAGTAGCTACCGCAAGCGACAACACAAATACCGAAAACACCGAAACGGCACCTGCCGATGGTGAGCGGAAACGCAGACCTCGCAAAGATGCCCCGCAACGCCCTTTTCAACGGAATGAAAGGCCCGAGCGTATGGAACGCACCGACCGCCCTGAGCGTATTGATCGTCCGGAACGCACTGACCGTACAGAACGCCCCGAGAGGCCAGAACGTACCCCC
>JAGKWS010000113.1 GCA_021151685.1 Chitinophagaceae bacterium | reverse complement strand
GAAGAAGACCGTTGGGTAAAGTTGAAGCTTACAGCTGATGCTATCCGCACTATCAACAAGAATGGTCTGCTAAACACAGTAAAGGAGCTACGCGCAAGAGGTGTAGCTATCTAATTCTTCTTTTGTAAGTAAAGTAAACTAACTAATAAAATGGCTAAGAAAGGAAACCGCGTTCAGGTAATAATGGAATGCACTGAGCATAAAGGTACCGGTATGCCGGGCACCAGCCGCTACATCACAACCAAGAACAAGAAAAATACTACAGAGCGTCTTGAGCTCAAAAAGTATAACCCAATACTGAAGAAAGTAACAGTTCACAAAGAAATTAAATAATCAGCTAAACATCCTGAACAATGGCAAAAGCAGCTAAAACCGCGATAAAGAAAGACCCTAAGCTTGCAGCGGAAGCTAAGAACTATACTAAGGTCATTAAGGCTGTGCGTAGTCCTAAAACTGGTTCTTATACCTTTAAGGAAACTATCATGCATAAAGACAAGGTAAAAGATTACCTTGCTAACGTTAAGTAACCTTTTCTGCGGTTCAGCCGCAACTTCATACTATTCTTCAAAAGCCACTCTATAGGGTGGCTTTTGTGTTATGCAAAATAGTGAAACATGAACATACTGTATATAGCAATACCCACCGTAACCACCATAAGCGCATGGGCCACCAGCAGGTTGATGATGTGGGGCATCTTTCACCCGGTTGCCCCGGTCAAAATTGCCGGGCTGTCCATTCAAGGCATTCTGCCACACTTGCAGCAGCACCCCAAAAGTATAACTACACCTCTGGCCCATGCTATAAATAATACAATACTACAACAGAGCCATACTGCCAATTTGGATACCGTACGCCCACTTATAGAACAACACCTCGACACCTATCTAACAGTTCGGCTTAAAGAAAAAATGCCCGTCATAGCCTCATTCATCGGGCCGGCCACAACCGTAAAGCTGAAGGAAAGTATGATAGAAGAGATAGACACCTTGCTGCCACAGGTAATAAACAGCTACGTGCTAACCGAGTATAACCACAAGAAAATAGAAGAAAAGTTAATTGCAGCAATCAATAATACACATGCCAATAACCTGCAAAAAAACGCTGCACAACATTTTCTAAAAAGCAAGCTACTGACAGTTGCACCATTAGTGCTGGGCATGCTGCTGGGTTTCATAACAGATATACTCTGCTACGTACTGACACTCTGATGGTTACCCTAATCTACATTCAATAGAAATTTCATCTTTTTTTAACACCAAATGTGGAAAAAAATATGGCCAGACTCAAAAAAAAATGATAGACAGACACGGCACGTATCTAATAATTATATAGCTTTGGAGTTCATTAATAGAATGGCAATGATAAAGAAATCGTTACTTCTGGCCGCAACGACGCTTTCCCTTCTCCCTACCGGTAAAACACAGGCACAAACCAAGCCATGTGGAACTGACGAAATGAGGCAAAGAGCAATTCAGCAACATCCTGAAATACTGGAAATGGAAGCTGAAATTGAAAGGCAAATACAAGCAGGTATCAAAAAAATAAACCTGAACAACTTTGCTAAAAAGACTGCCGGCGACCAATCAAACAACCCGAACTTTGTGTATGACATCCCAGTGGTTGTCCACATCATACACGACTACAACACGTACAATACCAGTACCTTCAATGGCGACTTTATTCCGGATGACTTTATTTATAAAGCAGTAAAAGACTGGAATATAGTATTTGCCAAACAAAATGGAGATACTTCCGATGTAATTACTCCCTTCAAAAAATTCATAGGTAATCCACGCATTCGTTTGCACCTTGCCACAATAGACCCTAACGGTCGGCCTACAAAAGGCATCACCCGCAGAAGGTCTTACCTAACCTATTTTGCCGGCGATATGGCCAAGTTCGACGGGTGGCCAAATGACTCTTACCTCAACTTGTGGTATATCAATAAAATGAGCGCAGATCACGAAAGTGCAGCCGCATATGCCTACAAGCCTGCTACCGCAGCGTACATACCTTATTATGATGGTGTAATATCTCTTGCCGGATATATGAATAATGGTTCTAAAACCATTCCACACGAAATTGGTCACGAGTTTAACCTCAGCCATACCTGGGGAGATACCAACCAACCAAACGTGGCCTGTGGCGATGATAATGTTGACGATACCCCACCCACAAAAGGACATAACACTACCGGTTGCACATTTGCAAGCCTGTACGACAGTACATGTGCCACCAACTACTTTAAGTTGTATACCGATGACCTTGGGGTAACTACACTCATAAACTACCCCGATACCACTAACGCACAAAACATAATGGACTATACCTATTGTGACAAAATGTTCACAAAGGGCCAGTGCGAAAGAATGCACATTGCTTTGAATAGTGATGTTGCTGGTAGAAACAGATTATGGGATTCAACCAATCTGGAAATGACTGGTGCATTGAAAGCAATACCAGATCTGAAACCAACACCCGACTTCTCTATTACCAACGTTGGTGCCACGCAGTACCTTGGTAAGAATGCCAACTTCACCTTTATGAATAAGGATGTTGTCTTCACCAACTACTCTTACAACGATACAGTAGATGCAGTTGCCTGGGAATTCACCAATGGTAGTGTTACTGTTACCAAATCTTCTAAAACAAGCTTTAACCAACAGTTCTCGTCTCCGGGTTGGTACGATGTAAAGATGACTGCCACAGGTAACAACTCTGGCGACAGTACTCGTATATGGCCAAAAGCATTTTATGTAGCTGGCGATGCCGTTAATCCTGCTGGTTACATTCAGGAATTTGCAGAAGGCAGCGACCGCGACAAATGGCCAAGCTTCAACTACTTCAACAACGAATTCCGTTGGGAAATGGCAAATGTGGGCGTGTACGACAACGCAAGCTACAAATACAAAGGCTTCGACGATCGCGTATCTATGTTTAGTGTACCACTTACCGGTAACCCCAAAGGCGATTACGATGATCTGTTCTCTGTACCTTTCGACCTTACTGGTGTAGGTGCCAATGCTACTTTGTATTACTATTATTCTGGTGCTACACGTTCATCGCTGACAACAGCTATCAACGATTCTATGACCATAGAATACAGTACTAACAAGGGAACTACATGGAGCACTTTGGCCAAACTGGGCAAAGGCGACATGTTCAACAAAGGTTCTATAAACACTGCCTATACGCCAACCGGCACATGGGATTGGGTAGAGAAAGGCATCAAACTGCCTACAGGAGCCATCTCTAATAACACGGTATTCCGTTTCCGCTACAAACCAGGGGAAAGTGAAAATGGCATCAGTACCGGTAATAACTTCTACATAGATCGTATCTCTGTTAGTCCGTTTGCAGTAAATGTAAACAGTGTAGCACCAGGCACCATCAATGTACAAGTACTGCCAAACCCAACACAGGGCGATGCATGGGTAGTAGTAAACGATGTAAACAATGCAAACGCCAAAGTAGTTGTAACAGATGTTACCGGAAAGGTTATATATACCAACGAAATGCAGGTTGCAGGCAATCAGGCTCGCTTCGTAATACCAGCATCTGCTATATCTGTAAAAGGTATGTATTTGGTAAACGTAGTAACCGGTAGCCAAAACAACACCCAGAAACTTGTTGTATATTAGTAGATAAGTTAAAATATGAATATCGAACAGCGGCTGATAAAAACAGCCGCTGTTCTTTTTTATTATACAGCATAACCAATCTATCTTTGTGAAAATGGAGGAGAACATGACAGAATTTTCGACTGAGGAATCGTACAATATAGTATCGCTGAAGCAGGCCAATATCTATCAGGGAAACAGTCTGGTACTCAATAATGTGAATCTTGAAGTAGATAAAGGCGAGTTTATCTACCTGATAGGCAAAACTGGAACAGGAAAATCAAGTCTGTTAAAGACCCTCTATGGCGACCTCTATCTGAAAGAAGGTGAAGGCAACGTAGCTGGCTTCAACCTTAAAGACCTGACGTGGAAAAAAATACCGCTGCTTCGTCGTAATCTGGGTATCGTATTCCAAGACTTCAGACTACTTACCGACCGTGATGTTTACGACAATCTGGAGTTTGTACTGAAGGCCACCGGCTGGAAGGATAAAGTGATGATGAAAGAAAAGATTGAAAGCGTACTCACCAAGGTTGGCTTAAAGAATAAAGGCAACAAAATGCCCTACGAGATGTCGGGCGGAGAGCAACAGCGTGTAGATATTGCCCGTGCATTGCTGAATAACCCAATGCTGATACTGGCCGATGAACCAACGGGAAATCTGGACCCAGATACTACCGACGAAATAATGCAACTACTCTTTACCATTTGCCGCGATATACAAACAGCATTCATTATGGCCACGCACGACTATGGCATCATACAGCGATACCCGGCACGTGTAGTAAAAATAGAACACGGACAGGTAAAGGAAATAAGTGCCGCCGGCATGTAATGTATACCAAATGGCAAGCAAGAGCATGAAACATCTTTTATGGATACCGATAGTAGCCCTGACGGTAACAGTTGGTGGCTGCAAAAAGAAGCATGGCGATATGATAGCTGCTATAAGGGCGGAAAAAACAGCTATAAACGATAAACTGAAAGACTATGAACTTATAGAAACTCAGGATGCCATATCGAAAGAACCCGGTGCCTTACTGGGCTACTTTGATGGTAAACAACCCTACAAAATGAGTAGCCAAAACTTTGGTGAAAAACGCCGTGTATTTCGCGACTTTTATTTCGATGATGGTATGCTCATTCTTATAGAAGAACAATTATACCTCTACAACAAGCCCAATACCTATACCGAAGACGTGGCAAGGGCTGCCGGCGATAGTGTATGGTACGACGACAGTAAGACCGAATTGGTAGTGAATAAATACTACTTCGATGATAACAAGCTGGTAAAGTGGACCACAAAAAATGGCAGAGACATACCTACCAACAGTACCGAATTCAAGGATACCCAAACCGAAATGCTGAAACAAGCTATACTAACACTAAAACAACTGAAACCAGACCAATAAGGTCTGGTTTCGTTTTATAGTAGCCTGCCCACGGGCTGCACAATTATGTTGGGGTATGCTACTACCCTACTCCGATAGTCGGGTGGGCTCTGGCAAGGCATCGGTATGTGGTTTGCGACGCGACAAATAAGAGTAAATAACCGGAATAATATACAAAGACAACACAAGCGAGAACATAACCCCACCCACTATCACCAGCCCCAACGGCTTGCGGCTGGTAGACGCTGCCCCCAAAGACAATGCAATGGGTACCGCCCCAAACACCATTGCCAGGCTTGTCATAAGTATTGGGCGCATACGCAGGGTAGCACCTTCAATTGCCGCATCGGCAATGCTGGCGCCTTTTTCCCTCAAATTGTTGGCGTACTCTACAATCAAAATACCGTTCTTAGTCACCAAACCAATAAGCATTATCATACCTATCTGCGAGAAAATATTGAGCGTTTGCCCAAAGTACCACAACGTAAGTACTGCTCCTGCCAATGCCAGCGGCACGGTGAGCATGATAATCAGCGGATCTACAAAGCTATCGAACTGGGCAGCAAGAATAAGATATATAAGTACCAAAGCCAGCAGAAAGGCAAAAGACGTATTGGATGAACTTTCGGCATAATCTTGCGATGCACCTGCTAAACTATAACTGAAACTATCATCAATCACCTTGTCATCTGTTAGTTTTTTATAGATAGCATCCATTGCAGCAATACCATCTCCAATTGTTTTACCATCTGCAAGATTGGCCGATAATGTGGCCGACTTGTAACGATTGTAATGGAAAATCTGAGAGGGGCTGGTAGACTCGGTAAGAGTTACCAGATTATCCAAAGATAATAACTCGCCGCTACGGCTACGTACATAATACTGAGCAAGGTCTACCGGCTCATCCCTATTGTTCCGAAATACCTGCCCAATTACCTGATATTGCTTACCACTCATCGTAAAATAGCCCATACGGCCATTAGAGAGTGCAAACTGTAGTGTCTGCGAAATATCGCTGATAGAAATACCCAAATCTGATGCCTTTGCCCGGTCTATATTCACAGACAATTCTGGCTTATTGAATTTCAAATCAACATCTACTCCCTGAAACGTTTTGTTAGCATTGGCTTCGTCCAGAAAGCGGGGCAACACTTTTTGCAGTTTTGAAAAATCGATGTTTTGCAACACAAATACTACAGGGAAGGAACTTCCACTACGCTTTACCGAGATAGTCTGCTCTTGTATGGGGAACGCCTTACCAAAGTTCTTTTGCTGCAACTGCTTGCCCAGCGATTGCACAATATCAGACTGAGAACGGCTGCGGTCCTGCGGCTCTGAAAGGCGCACATTGGCCATGCCAGAATTGACAGTACCATTAGAGAACCCCGGTGCAGTAATAGACAGTACTACCTGCTTTTCGGGTACATTGTCCATCAATACGGTTACCAGTTGATCCATGTAGTTATCCATGGCATCGTAAGAGGTACCTTCCGGTGCCGATACTTGCAGGCGGAAGCGGCTTCGGTCTTCCATAGGTGCCAGCTCGCTTTGCAACGTACGCCCTATAAACCATATTATTGCAAAACATGCTACCACGCCGGTAAGTGCCACCCAGCGTTTCTTCATTATCCAAATAAGGCCATTACGGTAACTACGCTCCATCCACAAAAAGAAAGGCTCTGAAGCGGTATAGAAACGCGAAGGTTTATGCACATCGCGCGTCATTATTACATTAAGCACCGGCGTAAGGGTAAGCGATACAAAGGCCGAAAGCAATACAGCCCCAGCCACCACTATACCAAACTCTCGAAACAAACGACCTGTAAACCCCTGCAAAAATATGATAGGCAAGAATACCACTGCCAGCGTTATGGAGGTAGAGATAACAGCAAAATAAATCTCCTCGCTACCCTCTTTGGCGGCCCGGTGTTTATCCATACCCTGCTCTATCTTTCTGAAGATGTTTTCGGTAACTACAATACCATCATCTACAACAAGGCCAGTGGCCAGTACTATAGCCAACAGGCTAAGTATATTGACCGTGAAGCCCATAATGTACATGATAAAGAACGCCCCAATCAGACTTACCGGAATATCGATGAGGGGGCGGAAGGCAATCAACCAATCGCGGAAGAATAGGTAAATGATAACTATTACCAGCAGGAATGCAATAAGCAAAGTTTCCTCAACCTCGGTAATAGACTTTTTGATGAATGTAGTGGTGTCCAGTGCAATATCTACCTTAAAATCGGCAGGTAGTTCACGCTTTATTTGCTCGTATCGTTTATAAAACTCCTCGGCAATTGCTACATAGTTCGACCCTGGCTGTGGGATAATGGCCAACGCTACCATGGGCACACCACTTTCCTTCAATTGCGTTTCTTCATTGGCGGCACCCAACACAGCCTCACCCACATCACGCAGGTGTATGTCGGCACTATCTACATTTTTAATTATCAGGTTATTGAAATCATCTTCTGTAAACAAACGCCCCAGTGTACGCACGGCCAGCTCTGTACCAGAGCCCGATATTTTACCGGCAGGCAGCTCTACGTTTTGCTTGTCCAGCGCAGCTTGCACATCAGCAAATGTTACCTTGTAAGCAGCCATCTTCAACGGGTCCAGCCAAAGGCGCATGGCGTATGACTTTTGCCCCCACACCTGTATACTGCTCACCCCCGGTATGGTTTGCAACCGCTCCAGCAGCACATTTTCGGCATAGTCGGTAAGCTGCATGGGGTTGCGTGTCATGCTTTGTACCGTCATAGAAATAATGGGCGAGCTACTGGCATCAGACTTGGCCACTACAGGTGGCCCGTCAATATTTTGTGGCAAACTTTTTATGGCTTGCGACACCTTGTCGCGTACATCATTGGCTGCAGCCTCTAAGTCTACCGATAAATCGAACTCAACACTAATGCTGCTGGTACCCTGCAAGCTGGTAGAAGAGATGTTTTTTACACCCGCAATACCGTTGATAGACTTTTCTAATGGCTCGGTTATTTGCGATTCTATTACATCTGGGTTGGCACCGGCATAAGTTGTTTTTACATTGATGATGGGCGGATCTATAGACGGAAAGTCACGCACACCCAACATCTTGAAACCTATGGCCCCAAATACTACTATTATAATGTTGAGCACAATAGCCAAAACAGGCCGCCGCAAAGACAATGAAGGTAGACTCATGGTTCAGGAAATCTGACCAAAAGTAGGCGTTTTACAAAGACGAATGTACATACCTCTATAAGCTAAAGACATAGCAAAACATAGAGTTGACAACCACAACAATGGCGGCCTATAAACCAATACGCTACAAATTAGCAAAGCAGCCATAGCATTGTGCTAACAAATTTTTTTTTACAAAACAACAGTTAAATGCCGGCGCATAAATTTCTCTGTATTGTTTACCCACATGAGTATATAGCAGTGAAAAACGAAACATGAGCATGAACCCTTTCATAAAATTCTGCCAACAGCATCAGGCATTACAAACACACATTTACTACATTTACAATTAATAATGACCCAATACTATTCCCCGCTAAGTTTGCTGCCAGAAGGCATAAATTTTGGCGTAACACCCCGCGAACTGAAAATAGCCAAACATGCACTGCTGGCAGAATTTGAGCTGACGGGCAATACAACAATACAAGCAGCTGGTAGCCAGCTTACGCGCAATGATGTATTGAAACTATTTGATAAACTGGAGCATTCCAACGATTTGGAGTATCATGCATTGGTAGCAACAGACTCGGTTTTAATGCACTTCCTGTTGCACCACGAAATAAAACCCGGTCAAAAATTCTCGCTTTCGCCCACACAATGCAACGAAGACTTCATAGCATGGATAAGTCCGTTCTTCGTCTTCGCTTTCAGAAAGGCTACATTGCGCATCTTTCGTACTGTTAACCGTTTGGAGTTCGATACCCTTGTGGTGAACCCAAAACTAATGACAGAGCAAGATGAATGGCAGGCATGGGCAGCAGTAGAACTATATCTTCAGGACGTAGCACAGAAGTTTGAAAATGTGCTGCAAGCCCAGTACCCTGCACAAACACTTATAGAAAAATACACACATTACGACCTCATAACGCTACTGTGCAATCTGCCACCAGCTCGTTTTTCCGAAATTCTGAATGACTACGCATTTGCATTAATGCAACTATCTATAACAGAATACAACAAGGGACAAAAAACACGCGCCTTCGAACTGATTGCCTATGCAAAATCTATTGCCGTAAACGACACCCTGCAAAGACAAGTTGCCGACAAAGAAGCAGAAATGCTGAAGCTGCAAAGGAGCGAAAAGAGAGCCAAAAACAAAGAAACTTTCTGGACGGTTTTCAAAGTAACACTCTTTGTTTTATATGCGCTTACGCGCATAGCCTCCTGTGCCGACTAAACTGTATTGTTATGTCCGTTATGCAAGCCCTGTACCCTTCATTGCTTCATCTTCGTCCTTGTCAATCAAAAGGTCGTACAGACGGTAAATGACCTCCAGTAACTCGGCTACATTGCCTCTTTCCAGCGCAGCGTCGCCACGCGTTACCAGTTGTTTGGCCATCTCTTCATCGGTATATTCTACAGGGTCTTTAAGTGCATAATGCAGATACAAACCTGCCACATACTGGGGGTCGTGCTTGCGAATATCCCATGTCAGTTGCCGCATATCATCAATCTTACGTCTGATGATAGCTTCACTTCCTTTCAAAAATTCGGCCTCATCGCGCACAAGATTTTTGAAACGTATATTAAGTGCCTCACTGCCGTGTGTAGATAAAATAGATTGTGTATGTGCTTTCCATCCAAAATAATCTTCCTGCAATTGTCTCAACCTCGAATCCTTAGAAACAGCATTGATAGTTGCTGCCAACTTGCGCTTTTGCTCATCCAGCTTGTATTTTTCGTCTGTTACATCATCTGCCGATATATGCATCAGCCTTTTGGCAATGCGCTGCAACGCATCTATTGCATCTTGTATACGAGAACTTCCTTCAAAATCTTCTGTCTCTACTGCTTGCTCCAAATTTCTTCGCCCTATCCGAATCAGATAATCGGTCTCATCCTGCAGCCTTTCAATGTTTACAGAACGTACCGATGGGCTGAACACCTCTTTGTACTCGGTATCGGTAATACTCACCCATGCACTAATAGTAATATCCCGGTTTTCAGATATTTCAATAGTCAGGTCCACATCACTACCCTTTATCAAATCTCGTTCTATAGAGGTTCCCTTTATAGCAATTACGCCTATGGGCAGGTTGGTTTGTGCTGTGGCATAGCGGCTACCCTCCAGTACGTTAATAACTAACTGATCGTCAGTGCCTTTTACAATAGTGCGGCTCAGTGTTTTGGTAATAGTTTTACGAAGTGGTAATATCTCATTCTTCTCAAATATAACCTCCAAATAGGTAGTATTCGTAGCATTATCATCTACTTCAATACATATATCAGATGGCAGTGGCTGCCCATAAATGCTGTATTTACCCCGCACTATCACAATTAGAGGAAACGAAATATCTACCAACAATTGGTTAGCATCATACACTCGTATTGTAAATTCATTGACACTATCTGGTAACAATATCAGCATTTCACTGATACGGGTATTTAATACCTTAAGACCACTATCAAACCCACCATCACTTCGGGTAATTCGGTAATACATTCCCTGAAAACTACCAGAGACCATAGCCGTGAAGTATTCTTCGGCATCATTCGAGTTCTTTCGGTAAGCAGTTTTCAGCGAAATATCATGTTCCCGTCTACCTACTACAGCCGCATTGTCACCATCAGGAAGAGCCGTAGCCGATCGGGAACTTGCAAACCACGCAGCACCTACCGCTACCGCAGTAGTAGGGTCTACCGATACATTGACTGTAAGGTTCAGCTCTGTTGCCAATAACTGGCGTACCAACGGTATGTAGGTACTGCCACCTATCAATATTACCTCCCGCAGGCTACCACCGGTAACATTATTACGTACCAGCATAGCCGATGCCAATGCCATAGTTTCCCTTATTCGAGGCTCAATCACCGCATTTAACTCATCGCGTGTAATTGTGAGAAATACATCCAACGGCTGATTGAGGTCGTCAGTAATTTCAAACTCTACATCTACCGATTCTGATGAAGAAAGCGAAATTTTCACTTCCTCGGCCTTATACAAAAGTGCCACATATAGTGCATTTCTACTGCCACTACCACTCTTTAAGGAATGCAGTAACTCGGCAAAAACGCCCAAAGTCTCTACATAGGGCACAACTATGTCTTCCAGTATCAGGCTGTCAAAGTCTACCCCTCCCAGATAGTTATCACCTTCATGGTCCAGCACCTTCATCTCACCTTCGGCAAATGCTACAAGTGCTACATCGAAGGTACCACCACCCAAATCATACACGAGCCACTTACCATCCTTACCAAGGCTATTACCCTTATTGGCAAAAGCCAAACTGGCTGCAATAGGCTCCTGTAACAGCACTACCTCTGTGAAACCTGCCACTAATCCCGCCTCTCGGGTTGCATTGCTTTGCACAGTATCAAAAGAAGCCGGAATGGTAACCACTACACTATGCAAGGAATCATTGGTGCGTACAAAATTTCTCAGCTCTTTCAGTACCATAGCACTCAACTGCACCGGTGTTCTGAAATCAACAATATTCGATACGAAATAACTTTCCGATGTACCCATCTTTCTTTTGAAAGATGAAAAAACATTTACCGGGTCCTTCAGCAAATATTCACGAGCCTTTTCACCAACCAGCGTACGCTCTTTTCTGAAACCCACAACACTGGGCAGCGTTTCACGAAAGCCCGACGGATTACG
Organism: Chitinophagaceae bacterium; assembly: GCA_021151685.1. GTDB lineage: Bacteria > Bacteroidota > Bacteroidia > Chitinophagales > Chitinophagaceae > Nemorincola. Next base: position 585 of record JAGKWS010000113.1, on the reverse strand, counting down.
AAAAACCTCCACTTCTCCATTAGTACAACACGCAATCAGCGAATTGGTGGTACCAAGGTCTATGCCATAATTGATAGTATGTGCCATTTATAGAAAAAACATCAGGACGTTACAGAAACAATAACCACACCACGCTGCAACAACTCACGCACGCCACCAATATTGGCATACACTACAGGCTTCAGTACCTCGGTTATTAGCAGCTTACCACCACCCTCTCCTACAATATTCGCCTCTACATCGGTACGGGTAGGCACATATACTTCGCCCAGCGGATTGATAACCAAGATGCCCGCATCAGTCAATGTGTTCTTCAACTTATCGCAAATACGTTTATAGGAAGCAGCGGGCTGGCCAATCTGCAATTTCTTTTCAAAGTCAAATGTAAGATTGGCAAACTTCACCAAGGTGCTGTGTATATCGGGTTGGCTCATCAATGCCAAATCTATACAAAAAGCAGCAAAAAGCACAACCGCTAATGGCACTATCCATTTTTTGCAACACACAAAAAGAGCCCCACATCTCAGTAAGGCACTCAAATGAATATCCCGGCTATCCCCCGAACCCGCCCCGACGGAATCCCGT
>JAGKWS010000112.1 GCA_021151685.1 Chitinophagaceae bacterium | reverse complement strand
CGGTCAGGCAAGTGGTTTGTACACCAATGCTACAGGCGTACCAGTAACAGTGAACTATAACTAATAGACCATCCCCCCCCCACAATACTGCGGATGAGTGACAGAACAGACGAGAATGAACCGCACACTAAAGCACTGCCAGAAGGCGGTGCTTTTTGTTTACTATAATATGTAGCACGCAGTGTTTGAATTGATTTTCATGTAATTTTAGTTGCATAATACGTAAACTCTATGAGACCCTTTTTTACGCTAATATTAGTGCTGTGCTGTTTGATAGTACATGCCCAACGAGAATTTGCTGTGTGCGATTCTACCTTCTATCCATACAATGCCGATTCCACAATAATAGCGGGCAGGTATAGATTATACATGCAAACTTCGTCGGGCATCAATATGTTGCACAATTTTGCCTCCTCCGATACCAATGAATACATCCGCGATTTCGATATGGCACGGCCAGATCGCTGGTACGTAGTAACAGGTATTCGCACAATAGGCGGCCCTACTACGCTGTACCGTTCCGATGATCGTGGACAAACATGGGTTACCGACACCAGTTTTTACCCGGTCATGTACACCTCGTGGGGGTCGCGTCTCACCTATTACAACTCCATCAACCAATTGCAGCAACTTGGGCACGATACTCTGGTCCTGTTCATGGGCTATTATCAGTCGGCACTGGTATACAGTACCAATGGTGGCAGTTCATGGCAGTTCTGGTTCGAGAATATGATTGTTCACTATCAGGGCCTGCTGGAATGCGACAACCATTACTTCCTGTACAGCTTCGAGGGCGATGCCTTCCGCCCGTGGATGTTCCCCTTCCATAAAAGCCTGCTCTTCTCTCCCGATACCGGCACTGCATGGAGCAGTTTTTCCAACAATCTACATGCCACCTGTTCCGGCACTAGCAATCCTCGTTGCATCTACGGACCAACATCTATATCGCGTTGCAGCCTGTACAACTATTTTGTAGATACTTTGTCCAGTTCTTGCGCAACACTGCCGGCAGGCATTGCAGAGACTCCACAAACTGCCAATGTTCTTTCTATTGCGCCCAACCCTGCTACCGACAATGTTACTATTCAATGGGAAGGAGAAGTACTTTCTGCCATACGCATCACAGATGCATTAGGCCGCACCTTTTCACCTCCCGGTTATGTATCGTCCACTGGCGTGTGGCGAATCAATACATCGCAGCTGCCCGTCGGGCACTACATGATTCAGGCAGTCACACGCTACGGACTATCTGCTACGGCCCGACTCTTCATAGAGCGGTAGCATTCCTTTCCGTAGCTTTTTCAAAATAAATTTGGCCAGTTTATGCCACCATCGTAATATTGCGATAGAAAAGAGCAAGAGCATGGGCGCATCGAAAACAGAACTGTTTACACCTCACCAGATAGAAGTAGCCAATATGGCCCGTGCATTGGCGCACCCGGCCCGTATTGCCATACTGCAACTGCTGGTGCGCAAACAGGCTTGCGTATGCGGTAGTATAGTAGAAGAAGTAGGGTTGGCACAGTCTACCATTTCGCAGCACTTGAAGGAGCTGAAAGAAGCGGGCATAGTACAGGGAACTATTGATGGCACCAATGTTTGTTACTGCATCAACCCACAGGTATGGAAACAATACCGTAGCCTCTTTTCATCGTTCTTTTTCGAAATGAGTGAAAAGGATAAATGCTGTTAATATTTTTTTACACAAATCAATCGTAATATTACAATCAATAAAAAACCAACAATTATGAACACAGAACAAGAGTTGAAAGATCTGGTGCGTCAGAAATATACCGAGATTGCCAGCCAGCCTAAGGAAATAAATGCAACATCTTGCTGCGGCGCAGGTGGTTGCAGCACAGAGGTGTACAACATTATGAGCGATGACTATACCAAACTGGAAGGCTACAATGCCGATGCCGATTTGGGCCTTGGTTGCGGCTTGCCTACCGAGTTTGCACACATACGCCCCGGCGATGTGGTGATAGACTTGGGTAGCGGTGCCGGCAACGATTGCTTTGTGGCCCGTGCTGCCACCGGCGAAAAAGGTAAGGTGATAGGTATAGACTTTACCGAAGCCATGATAGCAAAGGCCCGTGCCAATGCCGACAAACTGGGCTTTAATAATGTAGAATTTCGTCAGGGTGACATAGAGAAAATGCCGGTAACAGCCAATGCTGCCGATGTGGTGATTAGCAACTGTGTGCTGAATCTGGTACCCAATAAGCGCAATGTCATCAACGAAATCTTCCGGGTACTGAAGACCCGCGGCCATTTCAGCATTTCCGATGTGGTATTGCAGGGTACATTACCGGGCAATCTGCAACACGCTGCCGAAATGTATGCGGGCTGCGTGAGTGGTGCCATACAAAAAGAAGAATATCTGGACCTGATACAGGAAGCCGGTTTTGCCAATATCACCATTCAACGCGAAAAGGAAATAGTAATACCAGACGATATATTGAGCAACTACATGTCGGCAGAGGAAATTGCGGCCTTCCGTACCAGTGGCACAGGTATCTACAGCATTACTGTATTTGCTACCAAACCCGATTGTTGTACACCCGGTTCGGGCTGCTGCTAATAAGCAGACTATGGCTACAAACAACATCAGGAATTGTGTTGCAGAGCTTATAGGTACTTTTGCGCTCGTCTTTTGTGGGACGGGCGCAATTGTCATTAATCAGCAATCGGGTGGTGCCATTACCCATGTGGGTATCGCCATTACGTTTGGCCTTATTGTCATGAGTATGATCTACAGCCTCGGTAGCATATCGGGTGCCCATCTCAATCCTGCCGTCAGTATTGCATTTACCGTGGCCGGCAGGTTTGTCCCTGCCAAACTACCAGGGTACATCATCAGCCAGCTGGCAGGTGCGTTGCTGGCCAGTGCCATGCTCAGGCTACTGTTCCCTGCCAACGAAGTGCTGGGCAGTACACTGCCCTCTGGTACAGCCATGCAGTCTTTTGTGATGGAGCTGTTACTTACGTTTTTCCTCATGCTCGTTATCATCAATGTAGCCACGGGTAGTAAGGAGCAAGGCATGTTTGCGGGTATAGCCATCGGTGCCGTGGTAACACTCGAGGCGATGTTTGCCGGCCCTATTTGCGGAGCATCAATGAATCCCGTACGCTCCATTGCCCCTGCAATAGTGTCTGGTCATACAGAACACCTTTGGTTATATATAGTGGCCCCTATTGCAGGTGCTGTAGCGGCTATTCCTGTATGGAAGTATCTTACCTCTGGCAACCAGCATTCCAATAAAACTTAGCAAATTTGGCAACCTTCAAATTCATCATTCACACAACATCAATCTCTATAAAATGAAAAAAGTACTGTTTGTATGCATCGAAAACAGCAACCGCAGCCAGATGGCGCAGGCCTTTGCCCAAATATATGGCAATGGCCAAGTGACAGGCTATAGTGCAGGCTCCATTCCATCGGGTAGGGTAAACCCCAAAGCTATAGCAGCCATGCAGCAGTTGGGCTACGACCTCAGCACCCACGCCAGCAAAAGCCTGGACGAAGTGCGCGAATATGCGCCCTACGATGCTGTGGTAACCATGGGTTGCGGAGATGCCTGCCCGTGGATGCCCGCAAAACAACACATAGACTGGCAAATACCCGACCCTCGCCATATGGAAGGTGAAGAATTCAACCAGATACGTGACCTTATAGCCCGCAAGGTAAAAGATTTGCTGAGTATAATATAATCTTCTCTCTTCACACATAGCAATAAAACGAAACAGCCGGCATTTGTGTGCCGGCTGTTTCGTTTTATATGGTAAAGACATGCTATTACGCACCTACAGCAATACGCTTGAAGGTAGTAACAGTAAGACCTTTGCTTACGCTTGTAAGGTATTCGGCAACAGTTTTGCTGTTGTCTTTTACAAACGCCTGTGGCAACAAAGTATTGTCTTTGAAGAATTTGTTCAGCTTTCCGGCAGCAATCTTTTCTGCCATGTCAGCCGCCTTACCTTCAGCCATTATTTGCTCTACAGCTATCGCTTTTTCGCGAGCTACAGTTTCTTCAGGTACGTTGTCGGCATCTACAGCCAGTGGGTTCATAGCAGCAATCTGCATAGCTACGTCCCTGCCTGCTGCTACAATACCTTCATTGGCAGCGTGGTTCATACCTACCAGTACACCTATACGGTATCCGCTGTGTATGTATGGTACTACTGCATCGGCAGTTACCTGCTCAAAACGAGAAACGTCGATTTTTTCGCCAATTTTAGCTACAGTTTCCATCAGTTTTTCGCCGATAGTAGCACCGCCCATAGCAGCCGCTTTCAGGTCTTCGATGGTAGTTACTTTAGAAGCCAATGCTATATCAGCTATCTGCTGCGCAAATTCGATGAATTCTGCATTCTTAGCTACGAAGTCAGTTTCAGATGTCAGGTTCAGTACAATGCCGTAAGTGTTTTCAGCGTTTGCTTTTGCAATCACCACACCTTCTTTTGCATCGCGGTCGCTGCGGTTAGCAGCTACCTTCTGGCCTTTTTTGCGCAGGTAGTCTATGGCTGCTTCAAAGTCGCCATTGCTTTCTATAAGCGCTTTGCGGCAGTCCATCATGCCGGCTCCTGTCTGCTGGCGCAGCTTATTCACTTCTGCCGCCGATATTGTTACTGTACTCATTGTATAAAGATATTTTATTGATTTCGTTATTCTTGCGGGTGCAAAATTCGTATTTTATTATTAAAGCCCCAAATGTGGGGCTTTAATGATATTTTCCAATACTGTTAAGTTTATATTAAAACCGAACCGAATTAGTTAACGGCCACCACCGGGGCGACTTCCGCCACCACCAGGACGACTGCCACCGCCACCGGGACGGCCACCGCCACCGCGATTGCCACCACCGGCACCACCACGGTTGCCACCGCCAGCACCGCCGCCACTACGGCCACGGCCAGCACCACCACGGCGACCACCTTCGCCTTCTTCTTCAGCCATTTCCAAACCGCGGCCTTGGCTATCCGATTCTTCTTCCTGGTTGTCGTCTTCAGTTTCTTTCATCTGTGCGCGCTCTTGCAGGCCTTCCATTATTACCGCAGTAAGGTACTGAGTAATGATGGCGATAGACTTGGTAGCATCGTCGTTCGCAGGTATAGCAAAGTCTACTTTAGTAGGGTCGCTGTTGGTATCTACCATCGCAAAGGTAGTGATGCCCAAACGCTTGGCTTCTGCCAGTGCAATGTGCTCGTGGCTGATGTCTACCATGAAGATAGCTGCTGGTACACGGCCCATCTGAGAGATACCGCCCAGTACTTTCTCCATTTTCTCTTTGCTGCGTGTCAGGGTCAAACGCTCCTTCTTGGTTACACTTTCCAGCGTACCATCGTTCAGCATTTTCTCAATGCTCAACATTTTCTTTACGCTCTTGCGGATAGTTGTGAAGTTGGTAAGCATACCACCCAACCAACGTTCTGTAACGTAGGGCATGTTGGCACGCTGTGCAGCCTCGGCTACTATTTCTTTTGCTTGCTTCTTGGTAGCAACAAACATAATTTTCTTACCGCTCTTTGCTATAGCTTTCAGTGCAGCAGCCGCTTCATCCAGACCTTCAATGGTTTTGTTCAGGTCTATGATATGAATACCATTCTTCTCGGCGAAGATGTACGGAAGCATCTTGGGGTTCCATTTCTTTTTCAGGTGACCGAAGTGTACGCCTGCCTCAAGGAGCTGCTGGTGCAGTGTTTTATTATCTTCCATTTTAATAATTTCTTGATTGTTAAATAAATAAATTGAACCAAACCACGATTAGCGTTTAGAGAACTGGAAGCTACGACGTGCTTTGCGCTTACCAAATTTCTTGCGTTCAACAGAACGGCTGTCGCGGGTCATCAGGCCTTCTTTCTTCAGCACCGGGCGGAACTCGGCATTGATGTCGCACAATACGCGTGCAAGGGCCATTTTCACTGCTTCGGCTTGTCCTTTAGGGCCACCACCTTGTACGTTGATAACAACGTCGAAAGCAGACATAGAATCGGTCAATTTAAGAGGAAGTTCTACCTGATTCTGCAAATACATAATCGGGAAGTACTGCTTGTATTCCTTGTTGTTTACAGTGATATTGCCGGTACCCTTGCTTACATATGCGCGGGCTACAGCTTCCTTACGGCGGCCAACGGCGTTTTTCTGTTTTTCCATTTACTGAATGGTTTTATGTAATGTTTTTAATTATTTTGTTATATCCCGGTCAATAGTCCTTAAATGCTCATCGCTTTAGGAGTCTGCGCCTGATGAGGATGCTCTGCACCTTCATAAACGAAAAGTTTCTTTGCCATAGCACGGCCCAAACGGTTCTTTGGCAGCATGCCTTTTACTGCGCGCTCTATCATCAGGTTAGGACGACGGGCAATCAGGTTCTTGGCCGATTCTATCTTCTGGCCACCTGGGTACAAAGAATATGTCTGATACTCCTTATCTTCCAGTTTGTTGCCGGTAAGTATTACACGGGCCGAGTTTACTACAATTACATAATCACCGCAGTCGAAGTGAGGCGTATAATATGCCTTGTTCTTACCACGCAGAACTGAAGCGATCTTCGAGCTCATGCGGCCCAGCGTTTGGTTGGTAGCGTCTACAACATGCCAGTCGCGTTTTACGATGGTCTCGTTGGCCGATTTTGTTTTAAAGCTTAGATGTCTCATTACCTTTTACTTGTTTTACCCCGCTTATACGGGGGAAATAAATTATAAAAATTGGGAGTGCAAAAGTAAAAACGGCTGATGATAGTGCCAAACTTTTTATTAAGAAATTTTACAGCAAGTCTATAACACATTGATTATCAGTAAAACGGGCGATGAAAAATATTTGCACCACCACACATCCACACCACTTGCCCCCGGCAAATGCTCCCAAAACTACATCAAGCCAAAACAAACACTCTCCCCACCCCACAACACTAAATGATATACTTTTGCTACACGGGTCAGCATGAGACTATCATTATATATAGCGCGGCGGTACATGGCAAAACAAAAGGGGGCTTTTGCTGCCTTTATCATACGGCTGGCTATTACGGCTACTGCCCTCTGTGTAGCAATCATGATAGCCACATTGGCCATACTGTCGGGCTTTCGGTATGCCGTGTCCGAGAAGGTTTTTGCCTTTATGGGGCATGTGCGGGTGCAACCGTTCAATGAAACCGGCACCTCGTCCATCGGGCTCGATCCTCCCATTGCTACCGATACCCACCTGTTGCAATCGCTGCGGGCACTACCGGGCGTAACCGCCGCATATCCCTATGCAGTTACACCGGTTATCTTGCAAGCCAAAGGCCAGTTGGAGGGCATCAACCTGAAGGGCGTAGACAGCAACTACCGCTTTGGCACAGGCATCACCAGCACAGGCCACATGGTAAACTATGCCGACAGTCAGTATGCACACGACATAGTACTATCGCGCTCTACCGCCAACCGACTGAACCTGACCACAGGCGATACCGTTCAAATCAACTTTATAGCCGGCAATACCCCGCGCATACGCCGACTGCGTGTATGCGGACTGTACCACAGCGGTATGGACGATATGGATAAACTCTTTGCCGTTTGCGACCTCCGCCTGCTGCAACGCCTCAACAATTGGGGGGGCGATAGCATCAATGGCTATCAGGTAGACCTCGCAGAGGCCGCCATGGCCGACTCTGTGGCTTCCCTCATACACTACAACCTCATAGACCCACCCCTATACGCCCAAACCACCGCCAGCATCTACAGTTTTATATTCGACTGGTTGCAGCTCCTCGGCAGCAACAGCATCATCCTCATCATTATTATGGCTATAGTAGCCATCATTCATTTGGCAGCGGCCCTGCTCATCCTTATTATAGACCGAGCCGTAATGATAGGGCTCTTGCAGGCATTGGGCATGCCCTTTCATAAAACACGCAATATATTCCTCTACATAGCGGCCATTATAGGTGGCACCGGCATACTGGCCGGCAACATACTGGCATTGGGCCTGTGTTACATACAGCAAACATTTGGGGTAATAAAACTGCCCGAAGATTCTTATTTCATGCAGTACGTACCCGTGCGTATAGTATGGTGGCAACTGGCCGTTACCGACCTCGCCACACTGGCGGTGTGCGTGCTTTGCATGTGGCTGCCAACGTTGTATATTCGCCGGATACAACCAGCCAAAGTGCTGCAATTCAAGTAAACAACACAACACATATACTTACTATGAGTAATAAAGATATTTACAAAAAACTATGCAGCCAGCGCAAGGGCATACCCGTCTTTGCCCAACCGTGGTGGATGGATGCCGTGTGCAGCCAATGGGATGTGGTACTGTCTAAAAAAGGCGAACACATAGCCGGCGCATGGCCCTACCAAATGGAAAGCAAAATAGGCGTACGCATGATACGCACCCCCCGCCTTACCCCCTATCTGGGCCCGCTGGTATTTTTTCCGCACGACCTCAAAGAAAGCAACATAGACAGCTACGAGCACGATGCCGTGGCCGACCTCATCAAGCAATTGCCACAGGTACCCGTATGGAATCTGGCCATACAGCCGGGCCTCAAACAGGCGGGTATCTTCAAGGCGCAGAAGCTTACCTCTCAGGTACAGCAAACATTCCTGCTGGAGCTGAAGGAGGACGAAGAAACCCTGCTCACCAACATGAAGGATGCTGTGCGCCGCAACATTCGCATAGCCGAAAGCGAGGTAACGGTTACCAACTCGCCCGAACACCTGAAAGATCTGTACAACTTCCAGAAGGCCACACTGGCCAAAAAAGGCAAGTCGGTCAACTTCTCGTTCAAAGATATGAAGCGCATTATGGATGCCGCCATTGCCAACAACAGCACCGCCCTGTGGGTAGCCAAAACACCCGATAAACGCATACAGGCCATTGTTTGGTCGGTGTGGGACGATACCACCTGTTACTACTTTATGGGTGGCCAAAACCCCGACACCAACAGCTACCGCGCCATGAGCCTGCTGCTGTGGCACACCATGAGGCTGGCCAAGCAGCGCGGCAACATAGTATACGACCTGGAGGGCAGCATGGACGAGGGCGTAGAGCGTTTCTTCCGCAACTTTGGTGGCGACAGAGCATTGTACATCATACTGTCCAAAAACCGATCGCTGCTCTGGAAACTGAAAATGGCCATATTGAAATAGCATACTACCATTCGCAATATATTATATAGCCGGGGCCGCAACCACCCGGCTATTTTTATGCCCGTATCCCCCACCATGCGGTATTCTGCATGCCGGCATTGTATGTTGTTTTTGAGTTACCTACATTCGTAAAAAATCTGACAGATATGAAGCACACTATAGCCGCCCTGTTGGTGGCATCGGTATTTGTAGCCGCTTGTGGCAACAGCGGTGGCGATAACAAGGCCACCACACCGGCCATACAGCAAGAGGCACAGGCGTTTCTGGATAGCTACACTAAGGAATATGTGCAGCTATACACCGCCAGCAGCGAGGCGCAGTGGCAGTCTAACACCGCTATCAAAGAGGGCGACACCACCCTTACCGTAGCCGCCCGCAATGCCGATGAGGCCATAGCCGCCTTTACCGGCAGCAATACCAACATAGAAACGGCCCGCAAACTGATGGCCGCCAAAGACCAACTGACCGACCTGCAGGTGCGCCAGTTGGAGCAGATACTGTATGCTGCCGCCAACAACCCACAAACCGTGGCCGATTTGGTGAAAAGCCGCATCAAGGCCGAGAATGACCAAACACAGAAACTATACGGCTTTCAGTACACGCTGGCAGGCAAAAAGGTGAGCACCAACGATATAGATGCCGTGCTGAAAAAGGAGACCGACCTCGGTAAACGCCTTGCCGCATGGAATGCCAGCAAAGAGGTGGGCAAAACCCTGAAAGACGGCCTTACCAACTTGCGCAGCCTGCGCAACAGCACGGTAAATGCACTGGGCTATCCCGACTTCTTCTCGTATCAGGTGAGCGAGTATGGCATGACCACGCCCGAGATGATGCAGACCATGGACCGCCTGATAGCCGAGCTGTACCCCCTGTACCGCGAGCTGCACACATGGATGCGCTATGAGATGGCCGCCCGCTACAAGGCACCCGTGCCCGACTACCTGCCGGCTCACTGGCTGCCCAACCGCTGGGGGCAAGACTGGAGCAGCGTGGTAGAGGTAAAGGGCATCAATCTGGATAGTGTGCTGGGCACCAAATCGGCCGAGTGGATAGTAAGGGAGGGCGAAAAACTGTACACCAGCATCGGCTTCCCCAGCCTGCCCGAGACGTTCTGGCAAAAGTCGAACCTGTACCCCTACAAGGCCGACTCGGCAGTGAAGAAGAACAACCACGCCAGTGCATGGCATATGGACCTGAATAACGATGTGCGCAGCCTGATGAGCGTAGAGCCCAACTCAGAGTGGTTCGAGACGGCCAACCACGAGTTGGGGCACATATACTACTACATGACCTACACCAACCCACAAGTACCGCCACTGCTGCGCAAGGGGGCCAACCGCGCCTACCACGAGGCTATAGGCACCATGATGGGGCTGGCGGCCATGCAAAAGCCCTACCTTGCCGGCCGGGGCCTCATAGATGCCAACACCAAAACCGATGAAACACAGGCCCTGCTGAAAGAAGCCCTCAACTCGGTAGTGTTCATCTTCTTCTCGTCGGGCACCATGGCCAACTTCGAGAAGGAAATGTATACCGATACCCTGTCTGCCAGCCGCTGGAATGCCCGCTGGTGGGAGCTGGCCAAAAAATATCAGGGTATAGTGCCACCCGCCACCCGTGGCGAGGAGTATTGCGATGCGGCCACCAAAACCCACATCAACGACGACCCCGCCCAGTACTACGACTATGCGCTGTCTTACGTAATACTGTACCAGCTGCACAACCACATAGCCAACAACATACTGAAGCAAGACCCACGCGCCACCAACTATTACGGACAAACCGCAATTGGCGATTTCATCAAAAAAATTACCCTGCCCGGTGCCTCGCGCGATTGGCGCACCGTACTGCGCGAGTCTACCGGCGAGGAGCTGAACGCCAAGGCCATGCTCACCTACTTTCAGCCGCTGGTAAGCTGGCTACAAACCCAAAACAAGGGCCGCAAATACACCCTGCCCGAGGCCATGGCCAAATAGCCACCTCCCGCAAACAATACCATACAGCAGCCATCCGCACCGGGTGGCTGCTTTTTTTGTGTGGCTATAACCATTACCACAAACCGTATGGAAAATGCCGTGCAGGTGCGTCTTTACAGTACTAAAACCGAACCGTTATGGCCGATATGAATTTGCCCGAAAAAGGAGGCCGCCGCCGGGTGCAGCCACCCCGCATAGACCTCACCCCCATGGTAGATCTGGGTTTTCTGCTCATTACCTTCTTTATGTTTACCACCACGCTGGCACAAAACAAAACACTGGAGCTGAACATGCCCGACCGCACACCCGTAGAAACCCCGCAGGCATGGCCCGCCGAAAGCACCCTTACCCTGCTGCCCGCTGCCCACCACCGCATGTACTACTACACAGGTGCCTATACCGGCGCACCTCTGCAACACTGCCCCATGGCACAAGTACCCCAACTGGTACTGCGCTACAAGCAGCAGGCACAGGCACTACCCGCCCACTACTCTGCCCACGCCCACCGGCTGCACGTACTCATAAAAGCCACCAACCACAGCCTCTATGCCGACCTCGTACACACCATAGATGCCCTACTGATAAACGACGTACAAGACTACGCCCTTATAGACCCCAGCGCAGAGGAAGAAGAATTGGTGATGGGGAGGTAGGCTGTGTTATAGTTGTTTTAGGTAGTCGCTGTGGGTGTTCTTCACCCACAGCCAGCACATGGGCAACAGCAGCGTCTGTGTGTTATCAGATGATGCGTAAAAATCTCACAATACCTGTCCAGCTCGAGCGTTGTTGGTGGGCAACACCAACAACGGCAGAATAGTTGTTTTAGGTAGCCGCTGTGGGTGTTCTTCACCCACAGCCAGCACACGGGCAACAGCGTCTGTGTATTATCAGATGATGCGTATCAATCTCACAATACCTGTCCAGCTCGAGCGTTGCTGGTGGGCAACACCAACAACGGCGGAAAATTTGTTTTAGGTAGCCGCTGTGGGTGTTCTTCACCCACAGCCAGCACATGGGCAACAGCGTCTGTGTGTTATCAGATGATGCGTATCAATCTCACAATACCTGCCCAGCTCGAGCGTTGTTGGTGGGCAACACCAACAACGGCGGAAAATTTGTTTTAGGTAGCCGCTGTGGGTGTTCTTCACCCACAGCCAGCACATGGGCAACAGCGTCTGTGTATTATCAGATGATGCGTATCAATCTCACAATACCTGTCCAGCTCGAGCGTTGCTGGCGAGGAACACCAACAACGGCAGAACGGCGGAAATTATTCAGTCCGATATGCGCCCTTGTGGACGTGATTGCTTGGCCGGCGAACATATTCAAAGTTGTTAGCTCTCGCAAAAGCCAAAAGGTTATTGTGAATAAAATCTTGAATTGCGTTAACGTCATTCTTTTGGGTATCTAATCCAGTTTCATCCTCAGAAAATGCACCCTTAAAACACAATCGCCCCTGCTCTATCTGCATGTACACAGGAAAATGATTCCAGTACCCCCAATTTAAGCAAAGATTCCAAAATCCACCACTCGGATTATTAACGAAGTGCCACATGTTAATTTCCATTCTTGATTCGACAAATTGGTAAAAGCCAACCCAAGAATGTCCTGTCCATCTCGACGGTGGCAACACAGAAAAAGACTGATAAGCATCGTCCAATACCTGTAAATGGTCAACAAAATCTATTAAAATACTGTCGTTGCACAGATTTTCCTTAAGACATTGTAACACGCTTTTGCGGTCATACACTATGAATCCCTTTGCCTCAATTCCCTTGAGAACCTTTTGTGTTTCGCTACCAATTTTTAGGAATACACAAACCAATTGAGAAGAATTCTCTTCGCACCATTTTTGGGCTGTATTCTTATAACGCTCTAGTTGACCAGAATGTTCACCAGCATATATCTTATCTTCGATTATAAGAAGTGCCTTTTGATTATCATCAAATTCAATCTCTGCCCAAATATCAATATTTTCCCATTGACGTCCAGCATCTACGTTCTTGATAGCTTTATTGTGAATGTGTGGCGCGGAGCTAAGAAATAACTTTAAAAGTGCGCTACCTGCGGTATGTAACGGAAGATTATGGATTGAGTTAGCTGGATTAGCCCACTGTAATAGCCATGTGATAATTGCATCCTGTGACAATTCCTTTGTGGCAAGACTAAATAGGTTTGGTTTTGACATATAATAAAATTTGAAGTAAATATGATCCTTTAGTAATAGTATATAGAATCACTCGAAAACGGCAACTCACTAACTCTAATGCCTGTGGGATAAAAGTCTAAAACGAGAAGCTTTTACCTTTATTCCAATTTTCTCTATATTCTTCTGGCAGATTCTTTTCGAATAATGCTATTAAGTTCTCCAAATCAAGGTCGTTTTTTGTTCCCATCGGCGGGCTGTCTATTCTTGAGAATGTAAGATGAGATAGTTTTTTGTTTATCAGAGGCTTGTAAATAATCCATTTGGGCTTATTTACCTCAATGAGCCTTACTAATTCATCGGACGACACCAATTCACCGATGAAATGAGTGATTCTAATATCGTCATGTCTCTCATCTTCAAAAAAGAATTCACCAACATTTCGTGCATGCAATAGACATGATTCTGCAACAAGCTCATTAAAATGCCCCGGCAAATTAATTGGACGTGATGCAAGTAAATACCGATTCATCTCAAACGAAACGTGTGACATTGCGTTGATTAATACTTTTTTGTCCTTCTGCGTGTTATTTGCTTTCATTTAGTAATAATATTCATTTTGAACTTTAGTTTTATGTTTTTTTCATTGCCGAGGTGGATGCTCCCCTTCAATTCCTGATGTTCCGCATGGTATCAGGAACTGCCAATATGAAGGCATTCTTTGAACAGAATTCTGAATCAGGTGGCCTGTACTTATCATGACAAGATTTGCTCCCGCATAAACGTAGTCAGAGACATACGTCGAACTAATTTGTTACCTTAAGACTACGGCCAGCGAAGGGGGTAAATTATTTTAGATGGTAAAATGTCGAATTCCTCATCTTAGCACTTCGAACTTACAAAACAAATTGTGTAGCTCAGTTTTTAACTGTACATAATATATTCCATTAGAAAGATCTGACAAGTCGAACGTGTTATTACCATGCTCTGTGATTTTCTTTAATCGTACGGCTTGTCCAAGTGTGTTAAAAATAACAATAATACCATCATGTCCCATATAAACATTTTTTAATTCAACAGTTATATTTCCCGTTGAAGGGTTCGGGTAAACACTAATCTCCTTACGTATCTCGGTGTTACCAATAATGGTTCCACCCCCAAATCCGACGGATTCAATATGAATAAATGAGTCTGGTTTTCTATTCCCAGCCTGATACGCTTTGCTCAATATTACCTTTCGATATGGAGAATAATGTTTACATGGTGGGCTAAAATTGTACTCTGTAAGGGTAACGGTATCTAGGTTTGCACTTACACAGTTTACAAAAGCAACGTGTCCATATTCTCCAGGATTTACCCCACCACCATGATCAAACCAATATGCAATTGAACCTACCGCTGGTATATTGTTGACGCTGTACCCTAAATTACGTAACGCTGCATTCCAGTTTACTGCATGACTAAGGTAGGTAGGTATCCCGAATACTGAACTATTTTTGAATGGATATGGTGGAGTAGAATGTCCAGATGCTTGATTAATTTTCCATGCAACCCAAGAGGTACAGTTAAACTTACAAAAGTTCCAGTCATCCGTGTAACAATTGCCTTTACAATCCTCTCCCGAGTAAGGGTATATATAATCATCTCCTGTCGGAAAGCAGTCTGTAATAGGTAATGTCCCTGGTTGTATTATAGTCAAAATTTTACCTGAAATGTTTATAGTTCCCGTTCTCGATATTGTGCCTGTATTAGCTGTAACCGTTATTGATATGCTACCACTACCACTCCCCGAAGAACTCGTAGACAGCCAACTACTACCTGACGTAACTAATGCCGACCAA
>JAGKWS010000111.1 GCA_021151685.1 Chitinophagaceae bacterium | reverse complement strand
AAGGCGCACACGGGCACCATTGGCACCGCCACGCTTATCAGAATTGCGGAAGGTAGATGCAGAGGCCCATGCAGTATTCACCAACTGGCCTACAGACAGGCCCGAGGACAGGATGCTGCCCTTCAGTGCGGCCACATCGGCATCGGTTACCAATGGGTGGTCTACTGCCGGTAGCGGGTCTTGCCATATCAGTACTTCTTTGGGTACTTCGGGGCCTTTATAGCGTGCCAGTGGGCCCATATCGCGGTGGGTAAGCTTGAACCATGCACGGGCAAAGGCATCGGCAAATTGCTCGGGGTGTTCGTAGAAACGGCGCGATATTTTTTCGTAAGCCGGGTCGAAACGCAACGACAAGTCGGTAGTGAGCATAAAAGGTGCATGGCGTTTGGTTGCGTCATGCGCATCGGGTACCAGGCCTGCACCACCGCCATTTACCGGCCGCCACTGGTGGGCACCGGCAGGGCTTTTGGTCAGCTCCCATTCGTAGCCAAACAGGTTTTCAAAGAAGTTGTTGCTCCATTGGGTGGGGGTAGTGGTCCATGCCCCTTCCAGCCCGCTGGTAATGGTATCGGCACCATGGCCCGATCCGTAGGTGTTTTTCCAGCCCTTGCTTTGCTCTTCTATAGAGGCTGCAGCAGGCTCTTTACCTACGTACTTAGACGGGTCTGCGGCACCATGTGTTTTACCAAAGGTATGGCCGCCCGCTATGAGGGCTACAGTTTCTTCATCGTTCATGGCCATGCGGCGGAAGGTCTCTCGAATGTCGCGGGCTGCTGCAATGGGGTCGGGATTGCCGTTGGGGCCTTCGGGGTTCACATATATAAGCCCCATTTGTACGGCAGCCAAAGGGTTATCGAGCTGGCGGTCGCCGGTATAGCGTTTGTCGTCCAGCCATTTGCTTTCAGCACCCCAGTTGATATCTTCCTCTGGTTCCCACACATCTTCGCGGCCACCGGCAAAACCAAACGTCTGGAAGCCCATAGACTCCAGCGCGCAGTTGCCTGCCAGTATCATCAGGTCGGCCCAGCTTAGTTTGCGGCCATATTTCTTTTTTATGGGCCACAGCAACAAGCGTGCTTTGTCCAGATTGGCATTGTCGGGCCAGCTATTCAGCGGGGCAAAACGCTGCGTGCCGCTACCGGCACCACCACGGCCATCAGAAATGCGGTAGGTGCCCGCACTGTGCCATGCCATACGTATGAAGAACGGCCCATAATGCCCATAGTCGGCCGGCCACCAGTCTTGCGAGTGGGTCATTACCTCTACTATGTCTTTTTTTACCTCGGCAAGGTTCAGCGAGTTGAACTCATCGGCATAGTTGAAACCGCTATCCATGGGGTTGGACAAGCTGGAATGCTGTCTGAGGATGCCAAGAGGTAGCTGATTGGGCCACCAGTCGCGGTTGCGGGTGCCGGCACCGGCGGTGCTTTTTGCCATGGCACCGGTAAATGGGCATTTGCCTGTGGTAGGATGGCCTGAATGCGGATTGTGTTCCATAATCTGTTCTGTTTTATTTTGACAAGTTGATGTAGCTATCTGTGTTGGGTAACTACCATGAAATTGCGCAAAAAAAACGGAAACAGGCTACGTAAAACCTTATATACGGATAGGGAAAAGATAATGTACCCACATGTATTTGCCATAAGCTGGCGCATATGTGGCACATGCTATGGCTGTGTACTATGTAGCAATGATTACAAGCGGGTTTTGAGAATGGGAATCATGGTATTTTTCCACGAGTTGTAGTCGCCGGCTATAATGTGTTTGCGGGCCTCGCCTACCAAATGCAGGTAAAAGGCCAGATTGTGTATACTGGCAATGGTGAGCCCCAGTATCTCGGAAGAGATGAAGAGGTGGCGCAGGTATGCCTTGCTGTAGTAGTGGCTGGTGGGGCAGTCGAGTCCCTCATCTATTGGGCTGAAGTCGGTAGCCCACTTTTTGTTGCGTATGTTGATGACCCCCTGAGTAGTGAACAGCATACCGTTGCGGCCATTGCGGGTGGGCATCACACAGTCGAACATATCTACCCCAAGGGCTATGTTCTCCAGTATATTCCATGGGGTGCCCACGCCCATCAGGTAGCGGGGCTTACTGGCGGGCAGGTGCTCGCAGCACAGGCCACACATCTCGTACATCATTTCTTCTGGCTCGCCTACCGAAAGGCCGCCTATAGCGTTGCCATCGCACTCCATACCCGCCACAAACTGTGCCGATGCCACACGAAGGTCTTTGTAGGTGCTACCCTGCACAATGGGGAACAGCGACTGGTTATGACCATATATGGGTTCCGTTTCGTCCATACGTTTTACGCAGCGGGCCAGCCAGCGGTGGGTAAGCTCCATAGATTTTTGGGCATAGTCATAGTCGGACGGGTAGGGCGGACATTCATCGAATGCCATAATGATGTCGGCACCAATGATGCGTTGAGTGTCCATCACATTCTCGGGCGTAAACAGGTGGCGCGAGCCATCTATGTGCGACTGAAACATGACCCCTTCCTCTTTTATCTTTCTGTTGGCCGCCAGCGAAAACACCTGATAACCACCACTATCGGTAAGAATGGGACGATCCCAGTTAGAGAATTTGTGCAAACCGCCTGCCGCCTGTAGCGTGCTACAACCGGGGCGCAGGTATAGGTGGTAGGTATTGCCCAGTATTATCTGTGCCTTTACCTCGTCCTTTAGCTGCTGTTGGGTAACGGCCTTAACACTGGCTACAGTGCCTACTGGCATAAAGATGGGGGTTTCGATAGTGCCGTGATCTGTAGTAATAAGGCCGGCACGGGCAGATGACGAAGTGTCGTTGGCAAGCAGTTGGAATTGCATAAACAGGGCAAAAATACCAAAAAGAGAGGGGTAAATGGAGGGGTATATTATTTACCCCGTTTTTTTGACTATTCACGTCAAATTTTTGAACAAAAAAAAGCATGTAGGTACTTTTACATCATCAACAGCGCAGGTGCATTGCAATGTATGCCGATAGCTGTAAAAGACATTTTGCCGGTTTCCCGGCATAAATTTGTGGACGGAGGATGAACGCAATGGCCGCTTCGATAGAAGCGGCTTTGCGCATTTTATGAAGAGGTATGCCATTGGCAGAATGATATACTTAGCGGATATTTGCATGTATTTAATGCAGAAAATGACGGTGGTACAACCGGCTTACCCCCTTTACCAAGGCCATGAAAGATAACCGTACACACAGTACAAAGAAACAATTACTAACGGTAGCGGCACACGTGGCTGTATGGCTGGTATTTTTGTGTTTGCCGGCTCTGTTCAACCCTCGCAGGCAGGGCTTGGGCCCCGAGGCATTTCTGAATGATTTGATGCTGCCGGCAAGAAGAAGTAATGGCCTTTTGCTAATAGTGGTATTTTACTTCAACTATCTGGTAGCTATACCCCGTTTTTACTTTGGGCGCAAGTACTGGTTACTGGCATTGAGCTTTGTGGCCACATTGGGTTTGTTGCTCACCATCAACCATTTTGTGAAGCCAACGCTGCCGCCACGTATGGGGCCGGGGCGCATTCCTATTTTGGGGTACAGCTTCAACCTGTTTATGTTGCTGGTGGTGCATGCGGTGTCTTTTGCACTCTGCTTCTACCAGCAGTGGCAGCGTGTGCGCGAAGAAAAGCTACATGCCGAAATTGCCTTTCTGAAGGCGCAGATAAACCCGCATTTTTTGTTCAATACGCTAAACAGTATATACTCGCTGGCATTGACACGGTCTGACCGGACGGCCGATGCCGTGATTCGACTGTCGGGGCTGATGCGCTATGCCATAAGCGATGCCGACAGGCCGATGGTGGGGTTGGACAAAGAAATAGATTATGTGAACAACTATATAGACCTACAGTTGCTGCGCCTTACAGACAGGATAGATATACAATACGATATAAAGGGCGAGCCTGTGGGCTATGAGATAGCTCCGTTTCTGCTGATACCATTTGTAGAGAATGCCTTTAAATACGGGGTGAACTCGGAAGACAACTCGCGCATTGCCATAATGCTGGATGTGCAGGGGGGCGTATTGAAGCTGCGTGTAACCAACAACAAGGTATACCTGAAACCGAATATGGAACACCAGACAGGACTGGGTATACAAACAACCCGGCGGCGACTGGAGCTGCTGTACCCCGGCCGGTATACGCTGGAAATAGGGGATGACAGCAAACAATTTGATGTAGTACTGACAATAACACTGGGATGATAACGGCTGTAGCAATAGACGACGAACCACTGGCACTGGACGTGATAAAAGCACTGAGTGCGCAGGTAGATAAACTGAAGCTGGTAGCGGCCTTTACAGAGACTGGTAGTGCCTTGCAATACCTTGCCGAGACCCCTGTAGACTTGCTGCTGCTGGACATTAATATGCCGGCCATATCGGGGTTGGACTTTTACAAGCGTGTGCCGGGCCACCCGATGGTGATATTTACAACGGCCTACAGCGAGTATGCGGTAGAAGGGTTCAACCTGAATGCAATAGACTATTTGCTGAAGCCGATAGATATGGGCCGTTTTCGGAAGGCAATAGATAAGGCCCGCGAGTACCGCGATTTTCTGCAACACCGCGATGGGGCAAGCAACCGCCACATATATGTGCGTGCCGACTATAGCATGGTAAAGGTGGCACTGGCCGACATTGTGTATATAGAGGGGCTGGACAACTATATAAAGATACACTATGAGCATGGCAAACACCTGCTGGTGCGCATGAGTATGAAGGCGATAGCCGAAAAGCTACCTGCCAATGAGTTTGTGCGCATACACCGGTCTTATATAGTGGCTGTGCGGGCTGTAACGCTGGTAAGGGGCAAAAATGTGCAACTGGGCTCTACCGAGCTACCCATAGGGGCCAACCATGCCGATGAGGTGCAACAATTGCTACAGTAAACACAGAGTGAGTGTGGGTGCGAGTGTGAGGGGATTGTACAACTACATTTACGCCACCCTGTCCTATATAGCGGATTGGCGTTAATGCACATTCTTCTATTAACACTCGCTAAGGCCCAGTGGTACTTGTACGGCAAGGCCACCTTCGGCGGTTTCTTTGTATTTGTGGTTCATGTCGAGTGCGGTTTCGTACATGGTGTTCACCACATTGTCGAGCGATACGCGGGCCTCGCCGGGATTGCTTTGCAGGGCCAGTTGCGATGCCATGATGGCCTTGATGGCCCCCATGGTGTTGCGCTCTATGCAGGGTACCTGTACAAGGCCGCCAATGGGGTCGCAGGTGAGGCCAAGGTGGTGTTCCATAGCTATTTCGCCGGCTTGCAGGCACTGCTCTACGCTGCCGCCAAGGGCCTCGGTAAGGGCTGCTGCGGCCATAGAGGATGATACGCCAATTTCGGCCTGACAACCACCCATGGCGGCCGATAGGGTAGCACCTTTTTTGAAGATGCTGCCGATCTCGGATGCGGTGAGCAGGAAGCGCACAATCTTGTCATCGTCATAGCCATCGCAGAAGGCAATAAAGTACTGCAATACGGCTGGTATAACGCCCGATGCCCCATTGGTAGGGGCGGTAACCACGCGGCTGAAGGAGGCATTCTCTTCATTGACGGCAAGGGCAAAACAGCTTACCCAGTCTATAGTGTAGCGGAACGACTGCCCGCCACTGCGAATGAGCTGCAGCCATTCGTCCCACGTTTGGTAGGTGTTGTTGCCCAATAGTTTTTTGTTGAGGGTGCTGGCGCGGCGCACTACATTGAGGCCGCCGGGCAGTATACCCCCTATGTGGCAACCACGATATATACAATCGCGCATGGTGTGCCATATACGCAGCACACCCTCGCGGGTTTCGGGTTCGGAGCGCCATGTTTTTTCGTTCTCCATTACCACGCCCGATATGCTGAGCCCTGTTTTCTTACAGGCTTCCAGCAGGTATTCGGCAC
Organism: Chitinophagaceae bacterium; assembly: GCA_021151685.1. GTDB lineage: Bacteria > Bacteroidota > Bacteroidia > Chitinophagales > Chitinophagaceae > Nemorincola. The sequence continues at coordinate 6,708 of JAGKWS010000111.1, read as the reverse complement.
GCTCTATGGGGTAGGGTAGCTGCACAAACTGGCCGCTGCCGCCGCCTTCTTCGCCCTCCTTTACCACAAAGCCACCGCCTATGGAGTAGTAGGTTTCGGCTATCTCGCTGCCATCGGTCATGGAGCAAAGAAAGGTAAGTGCATTGGGGTGGTAGGGTAGTGTCTCGGTAAAGAGGAAGGTGATGTCGGTAGCGGGGTCGAAAGGGATGGTTGCGGCCTTGCCCAGCAGTAGGTGTTTTTCGGCGGTTATCTGGTTGATGCGGGGCGTTATTTCGTTAACATCGTAAGTAACAGGGTCTTCGCCACACAGGCCCAGTATTACGGCTACATCGGTACCATGGCCCTTGCCGGTCTTGGCCAGCGAGCCATAGAGCAGTACGCGTACGTGCTGCACCTTGCCTATGCCGCGCTGCTGCAAGGTATCTATAAACCGCAATGCTGCCCGCCATGGCCCCAAAGTATGCGAGCTGCTGGGGCCTACACCTATCTTAAAAATATCGAAAACCGAAATGCTTTCCTTGTTCACCACCTGCCTTTGTTTGTAGCGGCCAACTACCCGGCCGTGGGCGCAAATATATAGTGAAACAGGGCTGCAAACATCATGGCTGTGATGGTGTTTTTTGAGAAATAATGTGGGGCGCATACAGGCTGCTTAACGCCACCAAAAGCCCGCTGCTTTTTGTTCTTTAATCTTATAAACAAAGCCCATGTCAGGTATGTTTTCGGTATGGCAAGATAGGTAAATGTGTCAGTTTGTGGTATGTTCCTGCATCTCCAAATTTGGGCAACAGCAAGGTAAGGCCGTTCTGGAGAACGGGCTATATTAGCAGTTCCGGATGCCCTTCGGAACATCCGGAACAACATAGTTTGGCAACAGCAAGGTAAGGCCGTTCTGGAGAACGGGGTATATTGGCAGTTCCGGATGCCCTTCGGAACATCCGGAACAACCTAGATTTAGGGAATTGCATTCCCGTTACTTTTTGTTATTCTTTATCGTCATCCCAAAGCCAAAAGCAGACCTGATACGGTAGTAGGTATCAGTTTCAGCGTCATAACACCATCTGTTCAGTTTCTTTGTAGGTTTATCTACATGTTTCAGCTTCCAGCCCCAACCCCAGCGTTGCTGAATAATTATGTATTTGGGCGTTGCGAATGTGCTTGTGGCAATGAAAATAAGCAGGGCGGGAATCAGTAGTTTTTTCATGATAATTTGATGCTATAAACGATGAAGTTATTAAAAATATTGTTTGTACTTTGGTCGTAAGAGCTAAATCTACTTTGATATGCTATGCCTGTACCACTCCTGTTGGGAAGAAACGATGTAGCAGAGGGCTTTAATTTGCAACAGCCATCGTTTTGCTACTATGGAGCAACGATGTAATATAGGTTGCTGTGCTACAGAGCTTGCACCCCGCTGGGGTGGACACCTCAATTTTAGATTTGGTTCATTGGCAATTGGACACTAAGGACAATAGCAGAATATACTACCTTTGACTGCAATAGTAGCACAACCCTGATGAAAATATCGATATTTACCCTAATGGCCTTCGGCGTAATAGCCTTGAGTTCTTGCGAGAAGCTGGGTTTGTGTAGGGATCAGGGTTTGCAGTTTGGGCGGATGGATTATGCTGGTACCCGGTTGCGGATGGATGGCTACTACTACAGTCCGGCCGATACGGATGAGAATGGGCTGATACTGAATGACCTGATTGTTTTTTACCGGAATGGGGTGGTGAAATATCCCGGACAGGCCAGTGTGGGTACAGAGGAGGATTATCTGCGGCTGACATCGGGCCTGGCAGAGATGAGAGAAACCAAGCTGTCGTGGGGAACTTTCTATACCGAGAATACGCTGATAAGGGTTTGTAAGTGGCGGGGCGGGCCATGTGGGTATCAGGCTACACAGCGCACGGGCGAGATACTGAACGATACCACTTTTGTGATAAAGGAGCTGGAGATAAAGGGTAAGTATGGTGTAGGTACGCTGGAACGCGAACAGTATTACCACTTCAGGCCCATGCACCCCAAGCCCGATAGCCTGAATACGATAATAGTGGTGGAGTGACGTATAAATCGCAAGTGGAAAATACTTGCTAAGTTTTGGACACGAGTGGAAAAAATTGCGCCAAAATAGGGGTTGTTTAGTAGTTGCAAAAGGCCTATATGAAAAATATATTATTCCTATTTATGCTTCTCTCCTTTGTGGGTAGTGCTCAGACAATCATTACAGTGGCTGGCGGTGGAACCGAGATAGGAAATGGTGTCCCCGCCACTTCCAATAGCTTGTTGACTCCCTACAACATATCTCTTGATGACACAGGTAACCTTTATGTAAGATGTGTAGGCTCGCACAACATAAAAAAGATAAGACCAGCATACAATGGTTATTCCTATCATTTTGCAGGTTTCGACGCTGCTGGCTATAGTGGGGATGGTGGGCCTGCTGCTTATGCTAAAATTCAAGATATTGCATACATTCACACAGGCCGTGATGGTAGTGTCTATCTTTCTGATGCGTACAGGTTACGTAAAATAGGGCCGAACGGTATTATTAATACCATAGCAGGTACTGGTGTGCCCGGCTACAATGGAGACCACATACCAGCTACATCTGCCCAGGTTAATAGTGTTGCCAGCATTGTGACTGACGATACCGGCAATGTATATTTTAATGATCGCAGTAACCACAGAATCAGAAAGATAGATACATTCGGTATGATTACCACAGTAGCAGGTAACGGTTATATTGGGATGACCCCGGACGGTGCACATGCCGACACCGCAAAATTTCCGGAAGCTATGACTGTATTAGTGATAGACAAGCATAACAACCTATACTATCTGGATAGTATTTCCATCAGGCGTATCGATGCACATTCTCGCATTGTAACTACTGTAGCGGGCAATGGAACATCTGGATTCTCTGGCGACGGTGGGCCCGCCACGGCAGCAAGTATAAGGGCTGGATTTATTGCAATTGACACAGCCGATAATATCTATCTGGCAACTTCTGTGTACGCCCGTGTAAGAAAAATAACACCAGATGGTATTATCAACACAATAGCCGGTAGTGGTGCTGTTGGAGATAGTGGAGATGGTGGCAACCCTCTGTATGCAGCCTTTGGTTCAATACAAGGAATATGTGTTAACAAGGACGGAGATGTATTTGTAAGTGATGCTTCGAACGGAAAAGTAAGGATGATAACAAATAAAAGTGTTTCTGTTGGTGAGGCCTCCAATGCACATAATTCACAGGCAGCATGCATCTCAATCATGCCCAATCCGGCAAAAAATGGATTTGCTATTTTTATTGAAGACCCGCTGATACAAGATATTGATGTAATTGTCTCCGACTTAAAAGGAAAAACGGTCATATCGCAACGAAGCAAAACGAACCAATCTATCAGAATAAATCAGGAATTGGTGACGGGAGTATATTTGATAACAGCTACAACAGAACGTTATAAAATAAGCAATACGGTGCAGATTGAGTAGTGTTTGTGTTATGAGTTTGCACTACAGGAGAAGACGCTTGGGTGCAAAGTGGGCGATGCACAACCTTTTACAAATCTACACTGCCGCTTTCGGTGGCTTCTTCGGGGCGTTCTACGCGGCCGCAGCCGGCGTAGCGGCGTTGCCAGTATTTATCGTTAAGGCTGGAGATTATGACTCCGTGCGAGCGGGATGAGTGTATGAAGTAGCCATTGGCCAGATAGACACCTACATGCGATATGCGCAAACGGCGTATGCGGAAAAATACGAGGTCGCCCTCGGTGGCTTCTTCGTGGTTCTGTACTTTTTCGGCCTTGTGGTATTGCTGGCGCGATGTACGGTCTATGGGTACCCCAAATGTATGGGCGTATAGCTTGCGGGTGAAGCCCGAACAGTCTATGCCGTTGCTGTCTTGTCCGCCGTATTTGTAGCGTACGCCATACCAGTTGTCTATAAACCGGTACAGACGGGTGTTGTGCATGTCGTGCGGTTCCTGATCGGTAAGGATGGCGAAACGCTCCAGAATCTGGTCTGTTTCATTGTCGAACAGGGAAACTGTGGCCAGTTCGGCTGGTGCTACCGGTGAGGTAGTATTGTTTTTTGTGCTGCTGCGGGTGGTAGCAATGTTGTTACGGTTATCTTGCAGGGCATAGGGGATAGATACAGGCATTTCTACTACCCTGATGGCTCGTGCAGGTTTGGCGGTTATAAGCCTGCCCAATGTGCCTATGGCAGGGTGTGTGGCGGGAGCCAACTGTGCTGCTGCTTGCTGCGGCGCAATGCTCAAAACTGCCGATAGGCCGGTAACGGCAATGGCTGTAGACAGTTTGGTACAGATGTGTGGCATTTCCCCCCGAAATTGTAGTGTGACGGGTAAAGATAGCTTGCCGTTCTGTAAAAAGAAACGGTGTGCATAACTTGTATTGCCGCCTTGAAAAACATGTGGAAAACTTTTACCCTATGGTGCCAGCCTGCTGCGCTGCCATGTGCCATCGGACAAGCGTGTGAACAGGATGCGGTCGTGCATGCGGCTGCTACGCCCCTGCCAGAACTCTATGCGTGTGGGCGACACAATGTAACCGCCCCAATGGGGTGGGCGGGGTATGTTGCCGTCGGCAAATTGTTGCTGGTATTGTGCATAGTTGGCATCGAGCACCTGGCGGGTTTCTATGACTCTGCTTTGTGGCGATGACCATGCACCAAGGCGGCTACCTGCCGGGCGCGACTGAAAATACTCGTCGCTCTCTTGCGGTGGTAGTTTGCTTATGGTGCCCTCTATGCGTACCTGTCTTTCCAGCTCCTTCCAGAAGAAGAGCAGAGCCACATTGGGGTTGGCGTCTATCTGGTTGCCTTTATGGCTCTGGTAGTTGGTGAAAAACGAAAACCCGCGCTCGTCAATGCCCTTGAGCAGTACAATGCGTGCGTGGGGTGTACCCTCGGCACCTACCGTGGCAAGGGTCATGGCATTAACTTCTGATATGCCCGAAGTGTCGGCCTCGATAAACCACTTGTCGAAAAACGAAATGGGGTCTGCGCCGGCCGTCTGCTCATCGAGTGCGGCCAGCATGTAGTCCATACGAATGTCGGCTAAGTTGCGTGGTTGGTCGTTCACGGGGCTTATTTTTCGGTATCGTCTCCTGTGCCTGTGTACTTGAAGCTTACATACAGGAACTCTATGGTAAGCAGGAAGAAGAATGTATAAGTAAGGATGGGGCCTACACTAAGGTTAACCGAATCGTAGAAAGCACCCAGCATCAGTTGGCTCATGATTGTGAATTTTGTGGCCGCAAGTTACGGCATAATCGTAAAAGTTGCAACGGTGTGGAAAACGAAGTATTCTGATGTATGAATTAAGGGGATTATTTCTTTACCAATGTGGCTATGTGCGACAGGTATCGGTGTGCCAGCACCTCGCGGTCGAAGTTGTTGCGGGCATATTGGTAGCCGCTTTCGCCTTCGGTGGCCACGCGGTGGGGCTGGGCAAGGTATTGGCGTATGATGCGGCTATACTCTGCGGCATTCTCGGGCTCTACATAGGTGCCAGCACCGGCATCTTCTACCAACTGGCGCGAAACACCATCTATGGCCATGAGTATGGGGCGTTTGCACGACATGTAGTCGAATGTTTTGTTGGAGTAAACGGTTTTGAATGTGTCTACCTTTTTGAGAACCGATGCCCCCATTTCTGAGGCCAGTATGTAGCGGAACACCTCGGCCTTGGGTACAGAGTCGAGAAAGCGCACATTGGGCACTTTGCGCTCTACAGCCAGTTTCATGAGTCTTTCTTTTTCCATACCCTGCCCTATGAGCAGGAACAATACATTGGTATCGGCCAGTGCTTCGCCGGCATCCAGCACCTGCTCCAAGTGGTTGGCTACGCCATGGGCACCTACGTAGGTAATCACAAAATGGCCGTCCAGTTCATGCTGTTTGCGGAACGCCTCGCGGTCGAAGTCGCGCAGCAGTTTTTCGGACAGGCTGAAATCGGCTGCGTTGGATATTTGAATCAGCTTGTTTTCGGGTATGCCTTTTTTGTCGCACAGGGTGTTGTAGAATGCGGGTGTGAGTACGTTTATCATTTTGGCCGTACGGTAGATGAATGCCTCTACCCAATAGGCCAGCTTGATGATGAGTTTGTTGTTGAGCACGCCCGTATCTATGGCCGATTCCGGCCACAAGTCGCGCACCTCGAACACAAAGGGCATGCGCCTGAGCCGCGAAATGAGATAGCCGGTAATGCCTACAAACAGTGGTGGCGAGGTAACAATGACCACATCGAATTTGCCTTTTGCCTTGAATAGACCCGCCCACAGGGCAGAGAACATAAAGGAGAAATAGCCCCACAGGCGACCCAAAAAGCTTTTGTTGTATGCCTCGGACACATGGCAACGCCATACGGTAACATCGCCTTGTTTTTTAGGTACAAAGTATTTGCCCTTGTATTCGGCCCGTTTTTCGTGACCGTTATAGTGCATCATACCGGCTACAACGGTTACGTTGTGACCGGCGGCGGTCCAGATGCGCGAAAATTCGTTCCAGCGAGAGCCTCCGGGATCGTCTTCTTCCAGAAAGTACTGATGAATCAGCAGGATGTTCATTGTGCGGGCGAAGATACTAAAGAGCCGGTTTAAGATTTATTCATTGCGTTTCTTATGGTTGTTTTTGGCTGCAACTTCGTTACATTTTTCGCCATAGGAAGGACTATGGCTGCAAAAT
>JAGKWS010000110.1 GCA_021151685.1 Chitinophagaceae bacterium | reverse complement strand
CTTTTATATACTCCAGCACCTTGCCGCGCGGTATTTCTTTACTTCCCATGCAGCAAAATTCCCTAACCATTCCTCAAATTCCAAATTCGTATTACATTAGATGCATGAATTCTATCGAAACGCTGGCCCACAAGCCACGGTCATCAAAATCGTTGCAGAGAGCATGGTCTATGTACGACTGGGCAAACTCGGCCTACAATCTTGTTATTACATCTACCATCTTTCCTGCATATTACAATGCAGTAACCAGTGTCAAAAAAGATGGCATAGTAGTGAACGATACAGTTTCATTCTTTGGAATGCCCATCAAAAACAGCACCCTGTTCGACTATTCTATTGCTGCTGCCTACCTTATTATTGCCCTTGCATCGCCCATATTATCTTCCATTGCCGACTATAAGGGCAACAAGAAGCTATTCATGCAACTGTTTTGCTATACTGGTGCCACAGCATGTTGCTGTCTGTATTTTTTCAAAGGAAACACCTTAGAGTTAGGCATTATCTGTTCGGCCATAGCGGCACTGGGCTATTGTGGAAGTCTGGTATTTTACAATGCCTACCTGCCCGAGATTGCCGAACCTCAAGACCGCGACCGGGTAAGCGCACAAGGATTCTCTTATGGGTATATCGGTAGTGTCATCCTTCAGCTCATTTGTTTTCTCTTTGTATTGCAACCACAGTGGTTTGGTATTACCGACGATACGTTTGCCCCCCGGCTATCGTTTGTGCTGGTGGGCTTGTGGTGGGCAGGCTTTGCCCTTATCCCCTTCTCGCGCCTCCCGGGCAGTACCGCTACAAACAGTGTAGCAAAGAGAAACGTCCTTACAGGTGGGTTCAACGAATTGCGCAAGGTATGGCAGCAAGTTACCCATCTGCCAAGGCTCAAAACCTATCTTGGTGCCTTCTTTTTTTATAGCATGGGCGTACAAACTGTAATGCTGGCTGCTACCATATTTGGCAGCAAAGAGCTGAAGCTCGATACAGGCCAACTCATAGGGGCCATACTGGTCATACAGCTTGTTGCCATATTGGGTGCATGGCTCATGTCTCGCCTATCGGCAAAGTTTGGCAACCTGCAGGTATTGTTTTTTGTGGTGCTCATTTGGATAGGCGTGTGCATTGCAGCCTACTATACCTACACAGCCACCCAGTTCTACATGGTAGCAGGCGTTGTAGGCATCATTATGGGCGGTATACAATCACTCAGCCGCTCCACCTATTCGTTACTGATGCCGCCAACGCATGATACAGCTTCCTTTTTCAGCTTTTATGACGTAACAGAAAAATTGGCCATCGTCATAGGCATGCTGTCATTTGGCTACATAGACAGTATTATGAATATGCGTAGTGCTATCATTGCCCTCATTTCGTTTTTTACAATAGGTGCCTTTATGCTGTTTATTGCCATACGCAAACCACAAACCAACTGATTGATGACCAAACAATTATCCCCCAACCTTAAAGATGAAAAAAAACAACCCTAAACCAATAGTACCCGGAAAAACATCCGCGGCTCCCCCCATGGCTACACCCTCACTGGCCACCTACAACGCAGACCAACGATACGAAACCACACGCTGGTTGGTAGCCATTATTGCTACCATTACTACTTGTATAGCGGCATGTATTGCTGTCAGCAAACTATATCACCCCGATATTGATGCGCTGAAAAATGAAGGTCTTCAAATGTTCATAGACGCATCGCTCATACGGCCAGAACCGGTAGAGTCTATGATGTTTAAGGTGGTTATACTACTGTTAGTCCCCTGTCTCATGTTATTTTACAGTTTTGCGGGCACCGTTCGCATTGCGCGTGCGTTGTCTTCGGCTATACCCTTCCGTGCCCTCATATGGGGCATGAATGGATTCCTGTTATGGCTGCTATACACAGGCATGACGGCCATCAATCCGTTTGGGCCACTAAGCAACGACCGGCCTCAGAACCGCAGAGACTCATTTGCAAGCACCAATTTCGAGTTCTATTTCGATTGGCTGCTTACCGGCTATCATCCGCTTGCCTATCTCATGCTGGTTGTACCCCTAACGGCTGCCATATTCTTTTGGGGCTTCAGAAAACGCGAATGGCATAAAAGCAAAACATTCAATCGGGGCGTAAATATACTGGGCTATGGCTCGGTGCTATTTGTGCTGGTAGCCATAGTTGCTATGAATACCATCAACTATCCATATACCGACGAAAACAAATACGACTTTGCCGCAGTATACTATGCCATGACACAGGTATATGCAGGGTCTGCAATGCTGGTCGATCATTTTACCGATACCTATGGGCTGTACCCACATTTTCTGAATCCGGTTTTTCGTATTGTTGGCCTCTCTATCACCAAATTTTCGCTGGTAATGTCACTATTACTGGCGGGCTCTTTTGCGCTCAACTTCTGGTTGCTGCGCAAAACAATGAAGAACACCGTACTGTTATTTGCCGGCTTCTTTACAGTAGTTTTCTTCCCGTACCTCAGCTTCAAACTGCTTACCATATTCGACTGTATCTTTTCGCTCTACCCTATTCGCTACATCATACCATCGGTGCTGTCATGTATGGCATGGCTTTATTTTACGGCACCTACGGCTACCCGGTATTATGTTACCACCATAGTAGCTGCGGCATTTGTGCTGTGGAATCCCGAGATAGGCTTGGCCTGCTTTTTGGGCTGGGTAGCTGCCACAGCCTACTTTCATTCGCTTGGTAGCAACCTCAAAATTGACATCAGGAAAATAGTACAATACATCATTACCGGCATTTTGGCCCTGGTAGTCACATTTGCCACATTTGCCATTTTCATCCGCTTGTTCTATGCAGCATGGCCCGATTTGTCTTTACTATTTAGCACCATGTCCTACTTTGGCCGTTTTGGTGTAGGTACACTACCTATGTCACTCATTCACCCATGGAATCTGTCGGCAATAGTAATTCTTGTAGGTATCATGTATGCAGTAAGTGCCTGGTATCAGAGAAAGGTTACCCCTCGGTCGGCATTGTTGTTGTTCCTCAGCCTGATAGCTGTAGGCTACTTCACCTACTTTCAGGGCCGTAGCCAAAACTCCAACTTCTCGCTCTCTTCTGGCTTCTCGCTGATGATACTGGCAATACTGGCCGATGAATGGTGGGAGAAGATAAGCAACTACCGCGAAATAGCTCTCGATGGTTTGTTTGTAATTGTCCTTATTTGCCTGTCATTTTCGCCCATAGAAATCGCTTTTAATGCCAATAAAATCATTGCCCTTTCCAATCAGGACGAGGCAAAAGAGAAGCAGAAAGAAGCACAAATGAAAATGGATGACAATGCTGCATTTCTGCTGAAAACAACCACAAAAGGAGAAAAAGTACTGCTGCTGACGGCTAAAAAAAATCAACCATTGATGTTTAATGCCACCCGCCGCCGGTCGGCCTTCAACCCCGGCTTTATAGACCTGTTTCTACAAACAGACCGCGAGCGGCTGGAGCAACTGGTTATCGATTCGGCATACAAAATATACTTCGACCCTAAAATAAAACTATACCCATTTCTCAACAACACCATGAATGCCTTGTCCGGAGCCTGCGAGTATGTGGCACATGGGCACTACATGATGATGGCACAAAAACGCCAAACACAGATACCCGAACAAACATTCTTTGAAGGCAACAATCTCATCTTTCACAGAAAGTACACCAATGGCCGCGAAGGCGTGCTGATGCGTATGGCCGATGCCGTGGGCATTTCGGAATTTAAACCAGACAGTTGCTTCTCGGTTTCCGCACTGTTTCATACGGCACCACAACTCATCACCTACTCTTGCGTAGTGGGCAACCTCAAAGACTCATCCGGCTTCATTATGGGTACTACAAACATGCCATTTACCTACGTTTTTGGCATCAATGCTACCGGTATGACTATTAACATGCCCGACCGCCGCTGGGTATATGCCGTAATGAATGTAACACCACGCTATATGGAGCTATATATAAATGGCAACAAGGTTACTACACGCCCACTACACACACCCATGAGAGAATCGCCCACCAAACTATCTATAGGCAACCTGGGCGATTTTCACAACTTTGTAGGTGCCATTGCCGAGGTAGCAGTTGCCAACGGAAATATAGATAGTGCTTCTGTAAAGGCTACCATGGCAAAGATGCGTAACGCAGTACAACATTGATAACAGGCTCTGAAAAACATAAAAATGGGGATGCAGCAATTGCATCCCCATTTCAATATCAGAAACGCTCCAACTGTTTTACAGGCTGAAAGCTTGTTTTACTTTTTCTACATAGTCGAGTTTCTCCCATGTAAACAGTTCAACCTCTACTTCTTTGATTTTGCCATCGGCACTGCGGAAAGACTTCTTAACAGTCTCTGGTACGCGGCCCATGTGGCCATAGGCAGCTGCTTCGCTATACATGGGCTGGCGCAGCTTCAGGCGTTGCTCTATAAAGTAAGGGCGCATATCGAATACTGTAGACAATATTCTGGCTATTTCGCCATCGTTCATATTTACCTTAGAAGTTCCGTAAGTGTTTACATACAAGCCCATGGGCTCTGCTACTCCTATAGCGTATGATACCTGTACCAGTACCTCGTCGCACACACCGGCAGCTACCAAATTCTTGGCTATGTGGCGTGTAGCGTATGCAGCAGAACGGTCTACCTTGCTGGGGTCTTTGCCAGAGAATGCACCACCACCGTGGGCACCCTTGCCACCGTAAGTATCTACTATAATCTTGCGGCCGGTAAGACCAGTATCGCCGTGTGGGCCACCAATTACAAACTTACCGGTAGGATTGATGTGATATTTAATATCATCATTGAACAGGTGTTTGTACTGAGGATAACCAATAAGGATGCGTGGAATAAGAATTGCCTTCACATCGGCAGCAATGCGCGCTTGCATGGCTTTTTCTTCAGCAAAGTCGTCGTGTTGTGTAGAGATAACAATAGCATCTATACGTACAGGCCTGTTGTTATCGTCATACTCCAGCGTTACCTGGCTCTTGGCATCCGGGCGCAAATAAGTCATTTCCTTACCCTCGCGGCGTATAGCCGACAATTGCAACAGCAAGTTGTGTGCCAGGTCCAATGCCAGTGGCATGTAGTTAGAAGTTTCGTTGGTGGCATAACCAAACATCATACCCTGGTCACCGGCACCTTGTTCTTCTTTATTTTGTTTGTCTACTCCCTGATTGATGTCGGCAGACTGCTCGTGAATAGCAGAAAGTACACCACAAGAGTGTGCTTCAAACATATACTCGCTCTTGGTGTAACCAATGCGGGCAATTACCTCACGGGCAATTGTTTGAACATCTATATATGTATTACACTTTACTTCACCGGCAAGCACTACCTGCCCGGTGGTTACCAGTGTTTCGCAAGCAATTTTAGACTGAGGATCCCAAGCCAAAAAATTGTCAACAAGAGCGTCCGATATTTGGTCGGCTACCTTGTCAGGATGTCCTTCAGACACTGACTCTGATGTGAATAAATAAGGCATTTTTGTACTTTGATTTTATTAGTGAAATAAGAAATTAATTATTCAGGGTGCAAATGTAGGAATTGTTATGTGTTTTTCTACTTTTTGTAATCGGTATATCTGTTACGCCCCAAAAAAGGAGTGGCATCTACCAACCAGTGGCAAAATGATACACTTATGTACCATTACACAGCACTTACGGCCACTGCCGGTTTCCATGTAAGAATAGGCAGCCCTTATGCGCCACAGGTACCGTATATTTGCATGTAATATAGTATGTGATGAAAAAAATCTATAACCTCTTCTGTGCTTTGCTGGCCATACTACCGGTAGCAGGAAACGCACAAGAAACCCAACCTACCCCACTACCACAGGGCATGCACCAGCGGCTCCGTAATTACAACACCTTTGCGCCACCTGTAAAACACATAACAGAGGAAGCAAATGAGCGCAACAGTGCTTATAAAAATCATCCGGAATTGGGTATGTTGTTTGCAGAAGCTCCCGCTGCCGATTGCTACGAACTACTGAGTGAGCGTACAGAAACAACAAAAACCTTTGTGAAAGACGGCACCAATGGCCATGAAATAATGATGCAAACCAGCACAGCACCTATGCACTACAAAGATGCTGCGGGCCGCTGGATGACCATAAAAACCAAACTGCAACCACTGAGCAAGGGGATTTTTGCAGCCACCGAACAACCCGACCCGGTCACTATTAACGTAAAAGACCGTTATACAAAAATTCAACATGCCGAGGCCACAATTGTATTCAACAACGAGTTGGAGTTGGTATATCTGTCAACAGATGGCCACGAAACCAGTTTAGGCACAGCCAACTGGAAACACTTTACCGCAGGTGATGATGGTGTGTATGTAACAGATATATGGCCGGGTATAGATATGGAAGTATACACCAGCCGCGGCACTACCAAAACCAACTTTTTGCTGAAACAGGCTATGACCGCCTATGCAGCCGGTAAACTGTTGCTGCGCGACCATATAAATACCCCAAAACACAAACTGACAGCCGATACCTATGAAGGGCATGAAGGCAACATAGCCGTAACAAACGAGGCCGGCGAGGTTGATTTTCAGATTTCTGCGGCTACTGCGTGGGAAAAGAACAACCCGCAGCGCACACTGCAAATGCTGGGGTATAACATAAAGAATAATATTTTAGATATTATAATACCGGGCAATTATCTTAACCGGCCGGCCAGTGCCTACCCCATTGTTATAGACCCATTGGTAACCGCCTCTACTGCATCGGCGGTGGGTGGGTCGTCTTATAGCCCGGGCCTTACCGTAAGTTGCAATTATGTAAATGCGGCCACCGTACCACCCAATGTACAGGTAACAGACGTACGCTGGTCGTTCAATTATGTGGCCAGTGGCGGCGCACTGCTGCTGAATGGAGCTATGGACTTTATGTATGGCACCTGCCGCAGCCCCAATGCAGGCGGCATATTTTGGTTCTGCAATCTGGCCAGTGCGGGTACCTGTACGGGCACCAATGTGTCTATATATCCCGACATTTCGGCCTGCTTGCCTCCGACACAATGTCCATCATATCCGTTGAATCTCACCATGCGGTTCTACCAAAACTACATGAGTACCCCACCCTGTGCCACTACCTACATCACATCGGGCTCGCCACTTACGGTAACAGTGCATGGCCGCACTATAGAAACTACGCCTGCTACATCGGCGGGTGGGCTCACGTCTATTTGTCTGGGGCAGTCGGTAACATTGTCTACTACTACCAGTTTTGGCGTTCCCCCCTATACATATGTTTGGAACCCGGGGGCAACAGCGGGCAACCCGGTTACCATTACCCCCGCCGGCTCCAGTACCTATACCGTTACGGCAACAGATGCCTGTGGGCAGACGGCCGAGTCTACCATCAACATTTCGGTAAATGCACTGGGCCCAGTATCTGGAACCGGGGTCGTTTGTGCCAGTAGCACCATCACCCTTACCCCACCAGCGGGTGCCGGTACCGGCACTTGGACCAGCTCTAACAATACTATTGCTGTGGTAGGCCCATCATCGGGTGTGGTAACTGGCGTAAGTGCCGGTACAGCCACCATTACATGGACAAATACATTGGGCTGCTATGCCACGGGCGTGGTAACGGTACTGGCTATGCCGGGGAATATATCTGGTCCGCTGGCAATGTGTGTGGGCAATTCTGTAACGCTCACCAACCCCATGCCTGGTGGTACATGGACCAGCGGTACCCCCACGGTGGCCACTGTAGGCCCATCTACAGGGGTGGTAACAGGCATGTCGCCCGGCAACTCTATGATTACCTATAGTACCAGCCCCGGCTGTACCGCATATGCCGTGGTAACGGTACACCCCAACCCATCTATAGCATCGGTAATACAAAGCAACCCAACGGGTTGTGGGGCCACAGATGGCTCTATAACACTTATAGGATTGACACCGGGCACTACCTATACCGTATCATACCTTGCGGGTGTGGTACCTGTAACCGTAACACTTACAGCCGATGCCAGTGGACAAATAGTGATTTCGGGCCTGTCGGCTGGCAGTTATAGTAGCATTACCGTTACCTCGCCAGAGGGCTGTAATGGCACTACCCACGGTACACTAACACTGGTAGATGCCGGGGCACCGCCTATGCCGGTACCCACCAGCAATGCCCCTATATGCGATGGCATGACACTGGTATTCAATGTAACATCGGTACCGGGGGCTACCTTTACCTGGTGGGGCCCTGCGGGTTTCACATCGGTGGTGGCCAACCCCATCATATCGCCTGCTACGGCGGCCAATGCCGGTGTCTATTCGGTAACGGCTACACACCTGGGCTGCGTATCGCTTATAGGCACCATCAATGTAGTGGTGAACCCGATACCCAACATCACCAATATCACATATACCAATCCGCTTACTTGTGGTGGCAATGAGGGCACCATTACGTTGGAAGGATTGGTGCCGGGCGTTACCTACAATGTAGCCTACCAGTACAATGGCAGCCCGGTATTGGTGAGCATTACAGCCGATGCGGGTGGCTTTGTAACCATTACCGGCCTTAAAGAAGGTACCTATGCCGACTTCCTGCTGGAGGCATTTACCTGCACGGGCAAGGCATCGCGCTCGGTTACCTTGAAAGACCCTGCGCCGCCGCCGCCACCTGTAGCTACATCTAATGCACCTATATGTACCGGCCTTACACTGTTATTGTTTGCTACAGACGATCTGGATGGGGGTACCTATACATGGAAAGGCCCTAATGGCTTTACGGCTGCGGTACAAAACCCAACCATTCCAGCCGTTACCAAGGCGGCCGAAGGTGTATATACCGTTACCTATACCCGCATGAACTGTAGCAGTACAGACACTATGAGCATAGTATTGCAACCCGAAATGAAGCTGAAGGATGTAGGTGCCGCCAGATACCAGATAGCATTTGGCGATAGTGTACAATTGTTTGCCAGTGGCGCATCCTTCTATATATGGTCTCCGCACAACAAAACACTGAACGACTACTATATCCCCAACCCTATTGCCTATCCGTCGGACTCTATAGCTACGTTCTCGGTATTGGGCATGAATGAATGGGGCTGCCGCGACTCGGCCAATGTTACCATCAGGGTGGTATTTGACGAAGAAGAGTACATTCCCAACTCATTTACACCGAACAACGACGGGCTGAACGACATCTTCAGGATAGGAAAGATGCGGTTTAAGAAACTGGTGGACTTTACCATATATAACCGCTGGGGGCAGGAAGTGTACCACAACGCCTGGGACCCAACCGGTGGCTGGGATGGCACCACCAATGGTGTGAAACAGGATGTAGGTGTATACTTCTACAGCATTGTAATAGAGTCGGCCAGTGGCAAGCTGCGCTACTACAAGGGCGATGTGACGCTGCTGCGATAGTACATCAGTAACATTACATATATTAAAGCGAGACAATCTCAATGGGGTTGTCTCGCTTTCGTTTTAGGGGCGGTAAACAAATTACCCTTGCTACCATCTAACCAGGCAAGACAATCATCGCAAAAACGATGCAACTCGCCAGCTACATTATGCCCCTCGGCATCGCGCATGAAACAATCACGCTCCTTGCAATGCGCCAAACCTCGGGTATGGCCCAGCTCATGCAGGCATATTGCAACCAACTCGTTGGTTCGGTTTGCTTTATGCAATCGGAATGTTGACACAATGCATGCTTTTCCCGGCTTCTGCCCTAAACCTATAACACCCCAGTCTTCATGATTGCGAGATGTGGTACTAATATCGGAACAGGTGATAGCGAGCGTTGTGAAACTGTGAGGATTTCGTGCAGCCAACCATTTTAGCAAAGTATCGGCCACAGCGTACCGCCCCCGCGCCGGGCGGTACGCTGTGGCCGGTAATGGTTGGGGTGATAATAACCTAATATGTTTATTGAACGACTGCAAACGCTTGTAAACCTCCTCCGTAACGGCAGGTGGCACATCCCGAAATGGTAGTAATACAATAGAGTCGGGTTTAGTACTGAAGTATCCTGTATAGTATGTATCTACCACCTGATTGCAGGCTGTAATGTCAACAAAAGCGACAACAAGACACCAATACTTTACGAACAATTTCTGGGACATATTGGCATAAAGCTATGCCACTATTGCGCAATAAACACAGGAATCTTTATCATGTGGCGTACGGTGTTGATGGTTTCGCCATAGAGAATATCGTGTGCGGTGTTGTGACCGTGGCTACCTATAATGAGCAAGTCGCATTGCTGCTCTTTTACTATACGGGCTATCTCGGGGGCGCGGTCTTTGTAGCCCAACATACCCTCGGCTTTGTAGCCCCTGCCTGTAAAGAAGGTCACATACTCATCGAGATGTTGCTGGTCTTGCCGGGTTTCGTAGTCGTGGGCATCTTGCCCCATTTTGCGGGCCGATGCGCTCTCTACCACGTGTATGAGTACGAAGTGGGCATTGACACCCGCCAGTTGCAGCGCATAGCGCATTACCTTGCCATCATTGGCACTAAAGTCGAGCGCGAGTGCTATGCGGCCGAAGGGTTGAGCCGACCCTTCCAATGCAGCCGCAGCCAGATCTTTCACATTTTCGTGTACAAAAATGTTGGCTTCTTTGCGCCTCATGATGAAGGGGTAAACCGTGGTAACAATGAGCATTACGTATATAAATACCACCAACGCAACAACTAATGCCTTTACCCAAAAGTGCGATGTTTGGCTCATCCACTCGCCTACACTGTCGTTGAACAGCTTGAGATTGAGCACTACAATAACTGCCGCTATGAGCCATGCCAGCACCTTGGTGATGGGCTTTATGGTAAACATACCCATCTTCTTGCGGTCGCTCACAAAATGGATGAGCGGAATCACTGCAAATGCCAACTGCATACTGAGCAATACCTGACTGAAAATGAGTAGCTTATCTACCATTGCATCGCCGGCTACTACCAACACCACCACTGCGGGCACTATAGCCAGCATACGGGTAAGCAACCTGCGCATTGCGGGATTGATGCGCAGCCGCAGATACCCTTCCATAATGATTTGCCCGGCCAATGTACCGGTAACCGTGGAACTCTGCCCGGCGGCTATAAGGGCAACAGCAAACAGTATGGGGGCAACATTGGTGCCCAGCAAGGGTGCCAGCAGCATATGAGCATCTTGCAAAGAGGCTATCTCGTGATGGCCCGATGTGTAGAAAACAGCCCCGGCCAGCACCAAAATACCGGCGTTTACGAAAAAAGCGAGATTGAGGGCAATGGCACTATCTACAGTATTGAGCTTGAGTGCCTGACGGATAGAGGCTTCATCGCGCCCTATTTTGCGTGTTTGTACCAATGCCGAGTGCAGGTATAGGTTGTGGGGCATAACGGTGGCCCCTATAATGCCTATGGCTATAAACAAGGCCCCTTCGCCGGGTAAGGAGGGGCGGAAACCCTTCACCACATCGGCAATGACGGGTTTGGCAATGAACATCTCTACCAGAAAACAAGAACCAATAATGGCCACCAGTGCAATAATAAACGCCTCGAGCTTGCGCATACCCAGCTTTTGCAGGTAGAGTAGCAAAACGGTATCGAGCAGGGAGATAAGCACGCCCCAAAGCAATGGCCAGCCAAACAAGAGATTGAGCCCGATGGCCATACCCAATACCTCGGCAAGGTCGCAGGCGGCAATGGCTATCTCGGCCAGTATGTACAACACTACATTGACAGACTGAGGATACATCTCGCGGCTGCACTGCGCCAAATCGCGGCCCTGCACAACACCCAGCCGCGCGCTGAGCGATTGCAGCAATAGTGCCATCATATTGCTCATGAGCAACACCCATATGAGTGCATAGCCAAACTGACTACCGCCGGCTATATCTGTCGCCCAGTTGCCGGGGTCCATATAGCCTACACTTACCAGATAGGCCGGGCCAAAGAAAGCAAATATCTTCTTCCACTTACTGCCGGCATTGGCGGGTACTACCTGACCGTGTACCTCACTCAGCGACTTATCGTGCTCCAGATGTTCCATCGGGTGGCAAAACTAAATAGAATAATTAGACTTGCCTAATTTTTTGCTGGTTGAGTTTTGGTTTTACGTAGTGTGGATATTATGGCAATCATGAGCCTGTACGGCTCGTGTGTGTAGCCAGACAGAATACGACCTCCTTGCCTGCCGTAGGCAACAGCCTACGCCAAACTTGGGGCTACCAGTGGTTTCGGCGGGTGCGTTTGATAACTTGAATATCGAGGTAGGCTGGGCGATATGGGGGTGGTACGTAGGGGGCAGCAGTTGTGGTGGGTGGCTCGGGTGTGGATGGTGGTGTAACGGGGCGTGGTGGGGTGCCTACGCCGGTGGAGATAACGCCACGGGCTACGGGTGGTGTGTCGCCAGAGGATGAGCGTTTGTAGGGTTTGGGTTCGGTAGGTTCGGTGAGCAGGTTGGTGACGGGCGATGCTGCTACTGCCGGTGAATGGGGCACAGAGGGGCATTGTCTGGTTTATCTACTTCGCTGGTTTTCTGTGTGTTATCGTCTGTTTTTAGTGTTTCGGCGGGTGTGTTGTTTTTCTCGTTTTGTGGGGCATGGGGTGTTTCTGCCTTGTTTGTAGAGGGTGTTGGGTAGGTGGCTTCCCATTCTTTGTACTCGGC
>JAGKWS010000109.1 GCA_021151685.1 Chitinophagaceae bacterium | reverse complement strand
CCCCCTTCAGGACTTGAACCTGAGACCCCATGATTAACAGTCATGTGCTCTAACCAACTGAGCTAAGGAGGAATTTCCCCGTTTGGGAGTGCAAAGATACATACTGATTTGATCTTTCAAAATTTAGGTGAAAGGTTTTTTATCGTTTTTTCAACTTAGGTCGATTAGATATCTTGCAGGCTCATTTTCTTACGATAGGTATGTTTTTAGAACCCCACCACGCACACAAAATCGGTTGGATAGAGGTGATATGCGGCAGTATGTTTTCTGGCAAAAGCGAAGAGCTGATACGCAGACTGAAACGGGTGCAGATAGCCGGAAAACAGGCTGGTATTTTTAAGCCCGAAACAGATACGCGGTACGACGCTATGCATATCGTCTCTCACGATGCAACACGCATAGCATGTGTGCCGGTGGTAAGCACAACATCAATTCCTGCTCTGGCGGTAGGGATGGATGTTGTGGGGATAGACGAGGCTCAGTTCTTTGATGACAGCATCTGTGATGTAGCCGAACGGCTTACATTGGCAGGCGTAAGAGTGATTATTGCCGGGCTGGATATGGACTTTACCGGTAAGCCTTTTGGACCTATGCCGGCTCTGATGGCCAAGGCTGAGTATGTGACAAAATTGCATGCCATTTGTGCCCGATGCGGCAACCCTGCGAACTTTTCTTATCGGAAATCGCAGGAGCAAGAACTATTTCTTCTTGGCGAGCAAAACCTGTACGAGCCGCGCTGTAGGTCTTGCTTCCATCAGTAGGTTGTAGTTGCTGCCGGTTAGGAGTTTGGGCTTTTGTAAAATTGGAGTTGTTCAAGCTCCTCATGATTAATCCCGCATATGCGGGACTCTAACCAATTTGAGTATAAAAAAAGCGGAGAAACTGCTCTCGCTCTGTTTCTCCGCTCATTTTTTGCTCCCCCTTCAGGACTTGAACCTGAGACCCCATGATTAACAGTCCTTGGATTTTTGTATTCATCTGTAGTTGTTTATTTTCATTTGAATTGTAAATCAATGATTTATGAATGTCACAAAATCAAAAAGAAGGTAAAAGACACAATATTCCTGTGCAAATCCTGTGCAAATTTTTTCTTACCTTCAGGGTATGAATACAAACATCGTTATTTCGCTTGATACCCGCCGGGCTAAAAAAGATGGAAGTTATCCCTTGGTAATGCGTCTGGGACATAACGAACGCACCACATCCATACCACTTGGAATAAGCGTTGAAGAAAAATATTGGGATGCCAAAAACCGCAACATCCGCAAGTCTTATGTGGGTAGTGAATCTGTTTCCCGCCTCAATAACCTGATCCAGAAAAAGAAAGCAGAGGCGATGGACATCATCATGAAACTGCATGAGGATGGGAAGCTAAATGCACTTTCCGTCACAGACCTGCGAGACAGGATAGACAGGCCCAATGCTGCACTTTCTTTCTTTTCATTTGCCGACCAATATCTGACCGAGTTAAAAAAGGCCAACCGGATAGGTACAGCACGTTCTTATAAAATTGTGGTTGATGTTTTGCGGGGATATTGCAACGGCAAAGATTTACCCTTTGCGTTCATGAATTACACCTTCTTGCAGAAGTTTGAAAACAGCCATAGAAGCAAAGGAAACTCTGCGAATGGTCTCGCGGTTTATATGCGGACGATAAAAGCGATATTCAACAAAGCTATCCAAACAGGTTATGCAGAAAGGGAGCATTATCCGTTTGCGGAATACAAGATAAAGACCGTGCCAACGGAAAAGCGTGCTTTGGATTGGGAACTTCTAAAGAGAATAATCGAACTTGACCTCTGGCCGGACCACCCCTGCTTTGACACCCGAAACTATTTTCTTGGCAGCTACATCATGTATGGCATGAACTATACCGATATGGCTTTTCTGAAAAAGATAGACCTCCAGAATGGCCGGATATCCTACCGCCGAAAGAAGACCAGCAAGATATACGATATAAAAATCACGCCGAGCCTGGAGGAAATCTTGTCCTACTACATGGATAAGAACCCGGACACCGAGTATGTATTCCCAATCATAAAAAGAGAAACACCGACCGGCCAGTACAAGGACATTGAGTGGGCAAGGAAACGATACAACAAGAAATTGAAAGACTTGGCAAAGCTGTGCGGCATAGAACAGAACCTGACCAGCTATGTATGCCGCCATTCGTTTGCCACGCAAGCCATGATGCACGAAATACCGCTTGCAGCTATTAGCAGCATGCTTGGACATTCCAGCATGAAGACAACGCAGGTATATTTGAAAAGCCTGCCCAGCAATATGCTGGATGAATACAACTCAAAGCTGATGCAACTATAGCCAGACCATAAAAAAGCCGGACGGCGCATATTGCCTGTGTAGGCTCCCTGATTAAGCTGAAGATAAGATATGCCAGCGGGAGCCACTATCTACAGGGCTAAGCGGGCAATCCTAAGAGACTTAGAATATCACTTGCCCTTTTCTTTTTCAATATTTGCCAACAAGTTGGGCACGAGGGTCTCACTAAAGCCAGCTAGTATCCCAAAAAACACATAGCCAATTAAAGGACTGTCCATTTTCTTACATATTCCAAACGCAAGGTCAGATTTTATAGCAAAGTACATTATAACCGATGCTAGTAATGCAATTGTAATTCTTTCAAGTCCATAGCAATAATATAACCACGGTTGAACGTCTTGTTCACAAACTAACTTATTAACTCCTATCGAGAGTGAAAAGAAACCACCGATTGAACCTCCAGCAAGGACATAAATCAAATTATGTAAATGCTCAAAATTCTTGTAACATCCATTATAATATGTCGAGACGGCGATTAGAACTGCAACAACGGTTAGACCTAATGCACAGAACAATAAGCGCATTCTGTTTTTAAATTGCTCTCGATACTCTTCATTAATCTTTTCGATTAAGCTTGCGAATTGCTGGTTTGCTTCTTCAAAGTTGCCCCTTATAGCGTGAATTATTATTTGGGAAATTATGGATTTGGTAGCAGTCTTGTCAACCACTTTATATAATAATCCTTTTACTTCTGAGAACTTAACTCTTATTTTATTATAATTATCAATAGGTTCCTTGTTGTCCTCAATTTTAGTCTCTATCCATACCTTTAAGGAATCGGTTAAATCTTTTGTTTCAATTTCATAAATAACATATTCATCGCCTCTGCCAAAAATTTTAGTTATTGTATTGCCACCAGAATCCCTCTCTCCAATTTTATATTTTGCAATATTTTCCTTCTGCTGTTGCAAGTATTTTTCTGCTTTTTCCTTTTTCATTTCCTCTTCAGTAGGCTTCGCTTGAGTATTATCTCCCATTTTATAAATAGTTTAATAAATTAATTAATGACAATTTATGAGTTAAGTATGATTGAATTGTTGAAAATATTTTCCGTCTTGGTCGGGTCGTCTACCGCATAATTTGTGAACAGCAGGGACCCAGCGGATAAGTGTTTCAGATGACTAACATAAGTGAAAAACACCTTGCCTCCATACCGTCTGGATTTGGCCGAAGAATAAGTCATAATATTTCAAGCTCTGTAAATTACAGAATCGCACCATTAAACCACGGTCTTTCCCTATATTTTCCCTCAAAAATCTGCTATCTTGTGGGGTAAATAGCCGCTTGTGGTATTTTTCTGTAATCTGGTGAAAGCCAGGTATGGAAAATATTGTAATTATATAAAGAGAAGAACACTATGAACGATAAACTGGACATGGCATCGCCGGACGGTGTGCGCAAAAACGTGGAAATGATAGCTGCGCTTTTTCCTCATTGTGTCACCGAAACCGCCGAGGGTAAGGCCATAGATTTTGACCTGCTGCGCCAGGAGCTGAGCAGCAACATTGTAGAGGGCACCAAAGAACGCTACCGCCTGGAGTGGCCGGGCAAGAAGGAAGCCATAGTGACCGCCAACCTGCCCACCACCAAAACACTACGCCCCGTGCGCGAAGACTCTGTGGACTTTGACAATACCCAAAACATCTACATAGAGGGTGATAACCTTGAAGTGCTTAAGCTTTTGCAGGAAAGCTATTTGGGCAAGATCAAGATGATCTACATAGACCCACCATATAACACGGGCAATGATTTTGTTTACAAAGACAACTTTGCCAAAGATACCGACGAACATAAGGAAGAAAGTGGATTTACAGACGAGTATAGCCGCCGCTTAGTAGCCAATCCTGAAAATTCTGGACGCTACCATTCAGATTGGCTCACAATGATGTATCCAAGACTAAAGTTGGCAAGAACCCTTCTCAACGATTCTGGCTGTATTTTTATTTCGATTGATGATCATGAGATAGATAATCTCAGGAAGGTTTGTGACGAAATTTTTGGTGAAAATAATTTTATAGAACAGCTGATTTGGCGCAAAAAATCAGGAGGCGGCCAGCAAGATGATTTTTTTGTGACTGAACATGACTATGTTGTTTGTTACGCTAAGAACGTCAGCACATTCAAATTAGAAGAAAAGAAAATTGAAAAATCACTAAAAGGATATTCGCTTTGGGATGAAGAAAAAGGGAAAAAATACAAGCAAATAAAACTTTCAAAGTGGGGTTCAGCAGCTCATAAAGAAGATAGACCTACTATGCACTTTTCAATTATTGACCCTGACGGAAATGAAAATTTCCCCATTGCCCCAGACGGACGACCAGGGCGATGGCGGTTTGGCAGAAAAGAAATTGAAAGGATGGTAAAAGAAAAAAGTATTGAATTCGTCAAAAGGGATGGTGATTGGATAGCATACGAAAAGGAATATGAACCAAACGAAGATGAACTTGCAACAATCAAAGAGAGGTCAATATTCTATGACTTGGTAGAAAATGCCTCTGGGTCGAATGAGTTAACGGACTTGTTTGGCAACAAGGATGTCTTTGACAATCCTAAACCTACGGATTTAATACAACATCTGATCATCTTAACTACATCAATAGACAATAAAGACATCATTCTTGATTTTTTCGCAGGATCTGGCAGTACCGGACATGCGGTATTCAAGCAAAACCTACTCGATGGTGGCAACAGAAGAGTGATATGTGTACAACTTCCACAGGCAATAAAGGAAGAGTCTAAAGCCTACTCATTAGGTTATAAAGATATATCTGAGATTACCAAAAAGCGATTGACACTTGCCAGCACTGCTTTGAAAGAAGACTACAAAGCCACATCGTTCTATTTAGGTAACATAGATAAGATAGATATGGGATTCAGGGCTTTTAAAGTAGATCAGAGCAACATGCAAGACGTGTACTACCGCCCGCAAGATTATAAACAAGAAGCCCTAGAACTATTTGCCGACAATGTAAAGCCTGACAGGACTGGCGAAGACCTGCTGTTTCACGTATTGATTGATTGGGGTTTGCCGCTGTCGCTGGGCATAGAACAACTCTCCATAGCGGGCAAAGCCGTGTACAAGGTGGCCGAGAACTCCCTGATGGCGTGTTTTGAGCGCGGTGTTGACGAGGCGTTTGCCAAAGAGATAGCCGCCCACCAGCCGCTGCGTGTGGTGTTCCGCGATAGCTCTTTCAAAGACGATACCGCTAAAGAAAACGTAAAGCAGTTGCTGAAACAACTGAGTCCCGAAACCGAAATGCGCGTTATCTAAGCTATGAAACTACAATTCAAAGAACAGCGTTTTCAGCTTGATGCCGTGCGTGCGGTGGTCGATTGCTTTGCCGGTCAGCCATTGGAGACAGCACGCTTTACGCTGGAGCGCAGCCGCGACATCATTCGCAAGACCAAGGCCGCTGCCGCCGGAAAGCAGGAACTGGGGTTTGAACAGGACGTACAGGAAAGCATTGGCTACCGAAACCGGCTGCTGCTGGTAACGGAAAGCCAGATTCTTGCCAACATACAGCAGGTGCAGCGCGGGCAGGTACTGCCCGAGGTGAGTGCGATAGAACGCCCCAAGGGTACAAAACAGGGATATAACCTGACCATAGAAATGGAGACTGGTACGGGCAAGACCTATACCTACATCCGCACCATGTACGAGCTGCACAAGCACTATGGCTGGAGCAAGTTCATTGTGGTGGTGCCCAGCATAGCCATACGCGAGGGTGTGTATAAATCCTTCGAGGTGATGCAAGACCACTTTCAGGAGATATACGGGCATAAGATAAAACCGTTCATCTACAACTCGGCCCGCCCCGACGACATTGAAAGCTTTGCGTCCGACAACCGCATCAGCGTCATGATCATTAACACTCAGGCATTTAATGCCAAGGGCAAGGATGCACGGCGCATACACATGGAGCTGGATCAGTTCGGCACCCGCCGCCCCATAGACATCATTGCCCAGACCAACCCCATACTCATCATTGACGAACCGCAATCGGTAGAGGGCGATAGAACGGTGGAGGGCATGCAGGATTTCAATGCGCTGTTCACCATGCGCTATTCGGCCACGCACCGCAACGAATACAACAAAATATACCGGCTGGATGCGCTTGATGCCTACAACAACAAGCTGGTGAAAAAGATACAGGTAAAGGGCATTAACTTAAAAGGTTCTACCGGCACCACCGGCTACCTGTACCTGGAGCAGATAGTGCTGAGCACCAACAAGCCCCCTATGGCGCTTGTAGAGTACGAGCAGCGCAATGGCACAGGCACCCGCCGCGTAAGGCAGCGGCTGGAGAAGGGGGCTAATATCTATGAGCTATCGGGCAACATGCCGCAATACAAACACTACACCATTCAGGAGGTAGACGGCTATTTCAACAAGATAGTTATAAACGGCAAAGACATTTTTGCTGGTGAGGCTCTTGGCGATATTGATGAAAAGGCATTCCGTAGGATTCAGATACGCGAAACCATCGTGTCGCATCTTCAGCGCGAGAAGCAGCTTTTTGATAAGGGCATTAAAGTGCTTTCGCTGTTCTTCATAGATGCCGTAGAGAAATACAAGGTGTATAAAGAAGGTGTGGAACAGGCCGGAGAGTATGCCCGTATATTTGAAGAAGAATACAACCTTGTAAAGAACGACTTTATAGACCTCTTCCATCAGGAATATAACGACTATCTGCGCGATACCGATGCCGACAAGGTACATAAAGGCTATATGCCCGGCAGCTATGCCGAATATCTGATGCGCGATGATGCAGACAAGGTACACAATGGCTACTTCTCCATAGATAAGCAAAAACGCCTGATAGACCCATCGGTAAAGAAGGGCAAAAAAGGTGAAGAGGAAGAGAGCGACGACGTAAGTGCCTACGACCTCATTATGAAGGACAAGGAACGGCTACTCAGCTTTGAAGAGCCTACCCGTTTTATCTTCTCGCACTCCGCTCTTAAAGAAGGCTGGGATAACCCCAACGTCTTTCAGATATGCGCGCTGAAATACTCTGATGCCAACATCCGCCGCAGGCAGGAGGTGGGCCGTGGCATGCGTATATGCGTAGATAAACACGGTATGCGCCTGGACTATGATACCGTGGGCGACCAGGTACATGAGATAAACAAACTGACGGTAATAGCGTCGGAAAGCTACGAGGCATTTGCCAAGGGGCTGCAAAAAGAAATTGCAGATGCCATTAAGCACAGGCCGCAGAAAGCCGATGTGGACTACTTCATAGGCAAAATGATAACCGACGGCAAGGGCGGTGAATTAAGGATAGACAAAGAGACGGCCAAAAAGCTGCACAACGTCTTTATGAAGAAAGATGTGCTGGATGAGGACGAAAAGATAACCCAGCAGGGCAGGGATATGATAGAAAGCAATTCGCTGCCCCTGCCTGAGCACCTGGAGCCATACCGAGAAGCCGTTACCGCGCTGATGAAGGCCGTGTATACGGGCGAGGCACCCAAGCCGGAGGATGGCCGAGGCGATGTGCAGATACAGGTAAATGCCAACTTCCACAAAAAGGAATTTAAGGAATTGTGGGAACGCATCAACCTGAAGACGGTTTATGAGGTGCGGTTTGACACCGAAAAGCTGGTGAAGGATAGCATAGCAAGAATAAACACCGACCTGCATATTACTGAGCGTAGCTATGAGGTAAAGAGCGGTGAACTGAAAGACGACAACTCAAAAGACGCACTTGATAGCGGCGAGGGCTTTAAGGAGACGGGCAGGGCTACCAAAAAGCTGAACTCTGACATCTATACCAATACCGTTTACGATCTTGTGGGTGAAATTGTAACGCTTACCAACCTTACCCGCCGCACGGTGGTAGACATACTGAAAGGCATTAGCGGGGCAAAATTCCTGCTGGTGCGTCGCAACCCCGAAGAGTTTATTGCACGGTGCAGCAAGTTCATCAACGAGGTTAAGGCCAGCCTTATCATCAACAACATTGTGTACCACAAAACGGAAGACAGGCACGATGCAAAGACGGTATTCACCAATACCAAGACTGCATTGCGCCAGAACGAAATGCTGAAAAAGCACATCTACGATTTCCTGACCACAGACTCTAAAACAGAGGCCGAATTTGCAAAAGATCTGGAGAACGCACAGGAAGTAGTGGTGTATGCCAAGCTACCAAAGAGCTTTTACATCACCAATCCGGTTGCCACCTACAGCCCCGATTGGGCCATTGTGTTCGACAAGGACAGCGTGCGCCACATCTACTTTGTGGCAGAAACAAAGGGTACAGATTCAGAAATGGAGCTGCGCCACATCGAGAGCCTGAAAATACATTGCGCCGGAGAACACTTCAAAGCCATCAGCGGGCAGGAGGTCAAATTCTCCCGCGTGGTGAATTATCAACAAATGCTGGATATTGTGCAGGTAAAGTAAAAATTAAATCAGGAAATATACGCTATGAAGATATACGATATTAGCATTAAAAATTTCAGAGGGATTGCCGAGCTGAATAATCTCCGAGTTGGGGAAGTCAACTCATTTGTCGGCAAAAATGATTCAGGCAAATCAAGTATTCTAAAGGCACTTGATTCGTTCTTTAATGATAAATTTACCCCAAACGATGTTTTCAAGGGGAAGTCTGAAAACGAAAAGACCGAGATTGTTATTAGGTTTGAACCCGAATCTGCGGTTCAAAGTTTATGCTGCGATAGAGACGGGAAAATAAAGCTAAAGAAAACATTTTCCTTTTCTGCAGCCGGGAAAGTCGTCAAAGAACTCACTTACACATGCAATGATATTATTCATGCCGAAGTTGGTAATTGCTGGGGAGTAAAAGAAGCAGAGCTAAATTCTTTTCTTTCGACTTTAGGTGTTGAGTATTCTCGCTCTGGCAGAGGTGTCACCAATCTCAGAAAAATTGAAGATATTGACGCTAATACGGTCGCACTTGGCAGAGCGGAAAAAGAATACTCTGCTGATGAATTTTTGAAGAACATCCAGAAAGCATATCCATTTATTGAGGTGCCGGAGTATTCTCTTTTTGATGCAGAGCAAGACTTGAACGTTGGGTCAGCAAACTTCCAAACTCAATTCAAACCTATTGCAACACAATCTTTGTCTAACAACTCTGGCCTTACCTCTCAAATAGAAACGAATGTTCAGGGCGATTTGGAGAATGAGTTTGAGCAGATATCAACGTTGATGCGAAAAAATGTTCCAGAACTGGAAAGAATTCGCCCTAACGTTACCTGTAACTGGGCCAATCTTGTGAAGTTTGATTTGGCGTTAAAATTTTCAAATGACACTTTTGAAATTCCTATAGCGAATAAAGGAACTGGATTTAAGCGACTTTTAATGGTTGCCTATTTTGAATATTTAGCAAGTAAAGCCTCGAAGAAATATCAGATTTTTGGCATTGAGGAGCCAGAAACATTTTTACATCCGGAATTGCAAGCTGACCTGTTGGCATCCATATTAAGGCTCTCGGAAAACAGTCAGTTTTTCATTACAACTCATTCGCCTGTCTTCGCGGGTGCAACTGATGCCTCAAATATTGTTGTTGTAAAAAAAGAGAACGAAAGGTCGCAATATCTAAATCAGGCAAATAGAAATGAAATTCTTGATCTTGTAATAAAAGAACTCGGTATTCGTCCCAACTACAACTTGCTAAACGACAATTACAGGAAAGTAATCTTTGTTGAAGGTAGCGGAGATGTAAAGTTCTGGCAGATTGCACTATCTAAGATTAACGGGAGTATGCCAGAGGACATTCTGTTGATACCCTGTGGCGGTGATCAAGTTGAGTTCTTTGTAAATGCTGAATTATGCAGAAAAATAAATAGACGGTTCGTCGTAGTGGTAGACGCTGATAAAGGAGCAGTCGATTATGAAGCAAAGGCGCGAAACAAAGAAGCCCTTAAAAATAAAATCATTGATTTAGGTGGTGAGTTTGCGATGCTTCGGAAGCGCGAAATTGAAAACTATTACTCACGAGACGCAATCCAACGAATAATCGGTGACGCACATGCATTACCCGCTGAATTTATTATCGGAGATTATCAAGATATAAAAGAAGAAGTGAAAGCTCACATTATTGAGCCCTTCAGAATCAACTTTAAAGCAAAGAACAATTTCGATGTCTTCGAGGAAATGACTACAGACGAGTGGATTGCGTCTGGCGCTCCAGAAGGAGATAGTACTGATTTGCAGTTGATAATTCAGAAAATTGTGGCCTAAAGATATGACCCACATTGACAACATAAATAACCGCCTTGCCGATGACCTGAAGCAAGAAATAAAGAAAGGCAGCAAGCTATCCATCGCGGCTTCTACCTTCTCTATTTATGCCTTTGAAGCTCTCAAAAAAGAGCTGAAGAGCATAGACGGGCTACGTTTCATTTTCACCTCGCCCACCTTCATAGAAGAAGACCTGCAAAAAGAAGCAAGGCAGTTCTATATCCCCCATATTTTTAATGACATAGACCTTTGCGGCGGCGAGTTCGAGTTGCGGTTGCGTAATGAGCTTACACAAAGGTCTATAGCCCGCGAGTGTGCTGCATGGGTGAGGGATAAAGTCACATTCAAAAGCAACAAGCGGGCAGATATGCCGCTGCACGGCTTGGTGCATGTTGTGGGTGCGGAAAGCGAAGCCGCCTATACACAGATCAATGGCTTTACAACCGCCGACCTTGGACTATCTCCAAGAAAGGGCTTCCCCACCCTTATACAAAAGATCACCACACCGCAGACTAATGCATACCTGCAATGGTTCGACCAGGTTTGGGACACCAACGACAGCCTGAAAGACGTAACTGATGCGGTGGTAGCCTACTTCGCCAGCGCATACAAAGAGAACAGTCCGGAATTTATCTATTTCGTTACGCTGTACAATATCTTTAATGACTTCCTGAAAGACGTAGCGCGGGACAATCTGCCCGATGATGAGATAGGCTTCAAACACACCGAAGTCTGGAAAAAACTGTACAATTTCCAGCGGGATGCCGTTATCGGCGCCATCAACAAGCTGGAAAAGTATAATGGCTGCATTCTTGCCGATAGCGTGGGTCTGGGCAAGACATTCACAGCTTTGGGCATTATCAAGTATTACGAGAAGCGCAATAAAGATGTGCTGGTACTTTGCCCTAAGAAACTGGAAGCGAACTGGAACACCTACCGGCACAACGATAAAAACAACATGCTGGCCAAAGACAGGTTCCGGTACGATGTATTGTTCCATACCGACCTGACCCGCAAGAACGGCATGAGCAATGGCCGCGAGCTGGCGAATGTGAATTGGGGCAATTACGGCCTGATAGTGATTGATGAATCGCACAACTTCCGCAACAACAATGCCAATGCCGGACGCGAGAACCGCTATCAGGCTCTATTGCGAAAGGTAGTGCAGGAGGGCATTGAAACAAAGGTGCTCATGCTATCGGCCACGCCGGTAAACAACCGCTTCAATGACCTTAAAAACCAGCTTGCTCTTGCCTATGAGGGCGCACCCGAAAGCATAGATAAGAAACTGAGCACCGAGCAGGGCATAGACCTGGTATTCCGTCGGGCGCAGGCGGCATTCAACGTATGGTCGAAGATGCCTGCCGACAGCAGGACAACCGAAAGACTGCTAGAGATGCTGGATTTCGACTTCTTCGAGATATTGGACAGCCTGACCATAGCACGGTCGCGCAAACACATTACCACCTATTACGACACGACGGATATTGGCAAGTTCCCCCAAAGGAACAAACCTGTGTCCATTCAAAGCCCTTTAGTAATTGACGGGATAACGTTTGAGGAAGTTGCCAATGCACTTTCTTTGCTGAACCTCTCTGTGTATTCACCATTGAGCTACATATTGCCAAGCAAGGTTGCGGAGTATAAAGCACGGTATGAAAAGAAAGTAAAATCGGGCGCATTCTCCCAGCTTGACCGTGAACGCAGTTTGCAGGTGCTGATGCGTATCAACCTGTTGAAACGGATAGAAAGCTCTGTTGACTCATTCCGGCTGACAATCAAAAAAATAGAAACCCAGATTTCAGATATTCTGAATGCGTTCGATAAACATGCAGAGTCCGTCAACGGCGTGGAAATTGACCCCACCGATGAAGATTTTGACTGGGATGCAGATTGGGGGGATGAAGAAAACCTGATCGGCGGAAAAGTGAAAGTGCGTCTGGCGGATGTGGATATTACCCGCTGGCGGGAAGACCTGCAATCGGACAGCGACATATTGCATGAGTTGCTATCCCGCATAAAAGAAATTGTTGGGAAGACCGACCTCAAGCTTGAGCAGCTAAAAGATATAATTGACGCAAAAGTAAAAGCTCCGTTCAATGACGGCAATAAAAAGGTGCTGATATTTACGGCCTTTGCCGACACGGCGATATATCTCTACAAGAGCCTTAAAGACTATCTCAAATG
>JAGKWS010000006.1 GCA_021151685.1 Chitinophagaceae bacterium | reverse complement strand
GAACTATTGATACTCTTTTTAGTATTTTGTGTAACAGAGTAGTTTATTAGAAATTATGAGCCGTTTCATACCTGTAACCTTTATTACGTCAATACTGGTCATCTTATGGGGCTGCGCAAGTAACCTCAAAGAGGATTTTGTTCTTGACGAATTCAGAAGACAGTTGCAAAAAGCTGGGATAAAAATTGACTCCCTTGATGGAGCAGGAATCGTGCATGTTCAGGTAAAGGCATCTCCGTTGAAAATTAGTTTAGAAAACATGAGGAGAGATTTTGAAAGGGAACACGACACTACCATTATCGCACACTATGTGTCTTCATTAGATTTTGCCACCGTTGACAAAATCAAGTCATGGAATGATATAAAAGATAGTGCTTATATTTCTTTATTTCCCTCTGATTATGATTTTGCAGAAAATGTTCATGAGAAGGTAACTGACAACGTAGAAAAAATATATGGAATCAGTACTCAGAAAAATTTTATTTGGATAAGCAAATCTGATTTGAAGGCATGGAATATATCTGAGTCGGATCTGAAGAAACAAGCCGAAATAAATGGCGAAAAGCTTTTACAAAAATCTCAAATTGTATTCGACACAATTGAGCATCATGCACTCGCAAGGTTTGTAACAGACGATGAAACGCTAAAAGCAGCACTGTTGTTTGCGCCGTCCACAAAGGAAAAAATAAAGAAAGATATTGGTTTTCCTTTTCACGCAGTAATTCCGGTAAGAGATTTTTGCTACATATTTTCTGAGAAAGATTTCAAGTTCTTTTCAGAAAAACTGGGAGCAACTGTGCTCAATGAATTCAAACATTCTGGACACCCGATAACAACTGAAATATTGAAGTTTTCAGAAAAGGGAGTAGAAGCTGTGGGTTCTTATCAGTCTGGAAAATAGGGCTTGACATTCCTGCTAAGTAGTGCCGACTCGCGCCAGTGCTTTGTTTTCATTCTGCGCCAGTTACAAACTGTGGGCAGTTGGTGTGGCACGAGTCGGCCAGCGCACATGGGCTTGCGCTACAGACTCGCGCCAGTACTTTGTTTTCTTTCTACGCCAGTTACAAACTGTCGACAGCCTGTGTGGTACGAGTAGGCAAGTGTTTGGCTCTGAGCCCAACTATTCCTGCCGCATCTTCAGCAGCTTTGCGGTTACCACTGTATTGGGGGTAGACAAACGGAGGATGTACAAACCATCGGGTTGTTCGCTGCCAAGAGCGAGCGTTACATGCCCGCTGCCGGTATTGGCTGTAAAGTGTCCTTGCTGCACTACCACACCTGCACAATTGGTAATAATATAGGCGGTACTTGTAGCCGCACCGGGGTTGTTGTATTGCCACTTGAATGTACCATTGCCCGATGGGTTGGGGTATACAATGCCCGACAGGCTTGTGGCCCCATTTTGTATGCCTGTAGTAGGTGGCAGCGGCTTGGTGGTGTCGCAAAACCGCATCACAAAACCCGAACAAGAATCGAAGGTGGCCAACCCTGCGCGGGAGTAGCCGGTAAGCAGTATTTTGCCGTTGGGTTGTACCAGCACATTGGTGCAATAGTCGGGCTTGTTGTGTTTGATAGTCATGACACCGCCGGGGGCAAAAACTGTATCAAGCGCACCATCCGGCATTAGCCTGCATACCCTATAGTCGCTGGTGTCGCTGGCATCAGAGCTGCCTGCCACTATCATGCGTCCATCGCTCTGTAGTACAAATCGACCATAGTATTGAAAAATGTTGCCGGTATCTATAAATGCACTGCCAAAAGTGGTGCCAACAGTCACCGTGCCTGCAGTACCAAAGCTGGTAATGATATTGCCGGTGGCATCAAATTTTTTGATAAGAAAGGTGTCTGTAAAGTTGGTACCCAGCAGGTATATTTCTCCGGCAGCGTTTATCTGCACTGCACCGGTGCGGAATTTGTGCGGGTATTGTACCAATCCATCAGTACCAAAGGCCGAGTCGAGTGTGCCGTTGGTTTTATAGCGTATCAGTGCTATGGTATCGCTGCTGCCAGTGGTGCCTGGCATCTCGGCAGCGCATACTATTTTTCCATCGGCCTGCACCTTCAAGCCATAGATGGGCACACTACGTGTTCCGGCAGTTAGGTAGGGGCAAAAGACCAATCCATTGGTGCCAAACGTAGAGTCTATGGTGCCATTGGTTTTCAGCCTTGTCAGTACATATCGGTAGGGCAAAGACCCTCCCGGGCCGCCACCCGCCAGTACCACTTTGCCATCGGCCTGCATATCCATGGCGGTCATAGAGATGATTATACCGGCTACCGAGGTACCCACATCTGCTTTGCCGCTTATGCCATAGGTTGTTTTCAGTGTGCCGTCTGGCTTGAAGCACATGGTAGACAAGCGCATATTACCGGGATTGGAACTGGAGAAAGCAACCACAATGTCGCCGGTTGTGGTAACGCGAATATTATTGAATATCCATGGGTAGGTGCCGTTTGCTGCCACATTATTGAACCCGGTATGGTTAAATGAGGTGTCGAGGGCTCCGGTAGTGTCGAAACGAACCAGTTCGAGTGTATTCTGGAAATTGCCCGTACCGGCCAAAATCAATTTGCCATCGGGCTGCAATACCGATCCCTGAAATTGGTGTATCCAAATGGTTGATGAATTGGTACTGGGCTTTGCAATGCCATACTGCCCCCATGTGCTATCGGGAATAAATGGAGACGGCTGGGCAATAGCCGCCGAGCCATAAAAAGCAAAAGTCAATAATAGCAAGAGATTTTTTAACATGAGGCGGTGTTTGTCATATATGACGGAGTAACAATGCAACTTGTTTGATGGAGAATAAAAAGTAACACAGCCACCCGAAACCCCAGCTGCTATGCTATGCATGATTGCAGAAAATACCGGAGTTTGATGTAGGTAAAAGCAAACATTTAGAGTGCCGGCGCACTATTTTGCACTTGTGGTAGGTATTCTTGGTGGTAAAGTGGCTCCTCCTTACTTTCACTCTCTTCGTACGCATCGTATAGTGATGGGGGCTGTGCCCGCTTCTTGCTGTGGTAGCACCGCCAATACGAGGCGTACACAATATTTGTTGCCGATAAAAGAATATGTTTTCAGTTATTGCCTGGTCTCTCTTGCATCAAAAACAACCACCATTACATCTCACATTAGAGCCAGTCTTTAAAGGCACTAAATATATTTATACAGCCATACTATAAATTGGTGAATCATTTGGTGTATAGATGATAGTGGGGCTTGTGCATTTGCATCTGTAAAATGCCTAAAGGTTGGAACAACAGTTGCTAAGGATATTGCCAGAGCAAAAAAGACGCGTTGGCTGCACCTCAAAAACCATCCACCCCGTCAACAAACTCGCATCGCATAAAAATAACAACTAAAATATACATAAGTAACATCTACAATAAAAACTGATTAACACAAGCGTTTGGCTTGCGTTAATCAGTAATATCATTAAGAAGAAAACTCTGTTTCATGGGATTGATAAACTTGTATGTTGGTTTTGTTGTGATGGTTGCTGTAGGGGTTAGTTACCCCCCAAAAACACCCAAGCCAACTATTACAAACAATCCTTGATATAGGGCTGGCAAAACCATTACTTACTCACTACCCTATAAGGAAATGAAGTATAGATGTGCCTGCGGGCAAACCGGCCCAATGCAGGTGCGTTTACCATTTTTACATACAATGCTTTGGGGATACCAAACCACTCGTAGCTGGTTTGGTCGGCAAAGTTGATAACCAAAGTTTCGTCTTTGTATTCAAAATCGGCAATGCCTGCGGTGGCAATTGTTTGGTTGAATGCATCCAATGTCTGCGCCCTTGTCTCGGGTGCTATACTCACCAGAAAGTGATAGGCTTCAATGATGTGTCTGCTTTTAGCTTCGCACCTGTCTTTATCTTCCTGCTCTACAAACTTGTCGGGATGCCATTCTTTTATCAGGTTCCTGTATACGGTTTTCAGGGTCAGCAAGGTAGCCTGCTCGTTTACACCCAATAATTTTCTGTAGCCTATTATCTTTTTCATTCTCTGTTGGTTTGTGGCGACCGTGCGAGGAGACAACCTGCATCAAGCTTGCAAAAAAAACGGGACACGTTCTGCGCCCCACTCCCCTATTTTATGAGTCTCAACAGGAATCGAAACTGTATCAAAAATTTAGGAACCTTGTATTCTATTCATTGTCTGAGATGTTTCTGAGCACATCCTGAACATTAAAAAATCTACCTGCAACGGCATTCACGCTGCAAAATTAATTGTTTTATCCGAAGAAATAGGAGAAATGTGAATACGCTTTACATAGATGTTGTTCGGGATGTTCTGAAGGGCAACCGGACAACGGGGGGAATTTAATCAGATATATGAATACCTAACAACCAAAGATGCTGAGTGACCTTGACGTAAATCTCATCGTATTGTGCCGCAATGTCTACGAATTCTCCCCCCCACCCATTAGAAATCGACAATTCATGAAGAGAGGAAGTAGGAAGAAATTCATATTGCAAGTCTTTATAGACACTTTTGTCAGAATTATTGATTCGTGCAATATAATTATCTAAGCAGGCCATCAATTCGCTAACACTGTCAAATCGTGTCCAAACTATGTCAGTTTCACTATTGACCTTAATTTTAATACTATTCAAAACTGCGATGGCCTCAAGTGCTAATTGCTCATATGTTTCTTTCATGAGAGTATACAAAATCCATTAAATGTAGAGAAAATCGGTATTCCCTCACTGGTCCAAGGTCTCGTTTCGACCCAACAAAAAAACATGTTGTTCCGGATGTTCCGAAGAGCATCCGGAACCGTCAATATATCTCGTTCTCAGAACGGCTTCTTGTTGCTGTAGCCAAGTACCTGTTGCATAATTGAGTACTAAGGGCATGCCGGCTCTACAGGAGAAATGTCGAACCTGATCTTTGTGGATTTGATGAAAATTTATCGAATAGCGAAGAAACTAAGCTTATAATTAAGCCTATAATAGCGATATCTTTACTTAAAAAAATATTCATATTAGTGCAGAGCTACTTGATATATTTGAATATATTTGGAATTTTCATTGCTTTATGTAGCAATTATTTCATTGAAGCAAACACAAATTCATTATGCAAACACTTTTATTAATCGGTATGCCGAACTCTTTAGAACTAATGATACTATTTGTTATTGTAGGTGTGTTTTTCATCTTGATTCCCATTTTGATTTATAAAGCTGGTTATAAGTCTGGATTGGCAAAGCAAATATTAATGCAAACGACACAGACTGCAAAAACATCAACAGTAGATAAAGAAGGGATACAAACGGCGTTAAACAACATTTCTAAACCCAATATTGGTATTCCCTATGGTCTCAATGAAGCTGATAACCTATATCATAGAGTGATTACAGAAATAAATAGAACTGATGACCCTAACCTTGTTAGAAGCTTTACCGATAAGGTAAGAGAAATTTATAGGGCTTGAAACCATTCACAGCTCCAAGTTTTGCACATTGTTCCATAGCCTGCAAGTATCTCACTTGTACAAACCCAAAAGCCAATCAAATAAATGATTGCCTTTTGTGCGGAGTACTCTCAACAGGAATCGAACCTGTATCAAAAGTTTAGGAAACTTCTATTCTATCCATTGAAGCAATTCCTGTAGTTCTTTGTCTGAAATATTTTCTGATTCGCTCTTGTCAAATATTGTGAGCAGGTACACTGTCTCGTCAATTATCTTTACACAGGTTATCACCCTTGCTCCACCAGACTTACCTTTACCTTTTGATGCGATAGCTATCCGAATTTTGTAACATCCATTACCCAATTCTGTTCCCTGTATGGGGTTCTCTTTCAGAGAGGTTACCAATGTTATATACTCGTCTCTCAGCGAGTGATACTTTTTAGCAAGTCGCTTTATTTCTTTCTCGAAACGGGGAACGGTGATGATACTATAACTCATCGAAAAGGTCTTCGGCGTTACGTCCTTTAAGCTTTCCTTTCTTTATGAGGTTCATTTCCTCTACAGCCTGTGCTACGTCTTCCAGTATTTTGGCTTTGTAAGGCGTTAGTGGCTTCGCTTTTACAAAAGAGAAACTCTTTAGTAGTTCAATAAAAAAAACTGCCTTGCTGTCTTTTACTTCCAACAAAATTTTCATGGCAGAAGATTTACCGTGTAGATTCAATATTTCTGAGTAGTCTCAACAGGAATCGAACCTGTATCAAAAGTTTAGGAAACTTCTATTCTATCCATTGAACTATGAGACCATACAGGGGCTTTTGCGCCGCTGACGGGTGCAAAAGTAAGCGTATTGTATCTTATTACAAAAGGCTCTTTGCTGCGGGATACTCAATCGTTAAATAATTGTAGTAAATATGCAACTCACAATCTGTGGCATAAATTTGGTAGCTACAACAATGTAAAAGCCTATGAAAAGAATTGCAGTTTTTTGCGGAGCCTCTGAAGGCTATAACGAGGTGTACCGCGAGGCAGGTTGGGAGGTAGGCAGCATGTTGGCTGCCCGTGGTATAGAGGTAGTGTATGGTGGTGCCCGCGTAGGCATCA
Source organism: Chitinophagaceae bacterium (assembly GCA_021151685.1). Taxonomy (GTDB): domain Bacteria; phylum Bacteroidota; class Bacteroidia; order Chitinophagales; family Chitinophagaceae; genus Nemorincola. The sequence continues at coordinate 129,275 of JAGKWS010000006.1, read as the reverse complement.
TGGGGGCCGTGGCCGATGGTGCCCTGCAACAGGGTGGCAAGGTAACGGGGGTAATACCCACCTTTCTGAAAACACGCGAGATAGTACATGAGGGCCTTACAGAACTGATAACTGTAGATACCATGCATGAGCGCAAACTGATTATGAACCGCATGTGCGATGGGGTCATTACCCTACCCGGTGGCTGGGGTACTATGGAAGAACTCTTCGAGATGCTGACGTGGGGCCAGCTGGGCCTGCATCGCAAACCCATAGGTCTGCTGAATGTGAATGGCTATTACGAGGCCCTGAAAGCACTATGTGGCAATATGGTAACAGAGGGTTTTCTGGAAGAATGCACCAACCAATCGCTGCTGATGAGCAGCTCGCCCGATGAATTGCTGGAAATGATGCTGCAATTTGAACCACTACCAGTACCGAAGTGGCTTACAGAGCGCACCACGTAAGCAATGCAAAATTTTTATTCAGACAAGCAGTAATTGCAATTGTTTGATTTACTTACAGTTAATCATCTGGAGCAACAGGAAAGCAAAAAGTGTGCCACAAATAAATTTTTATTTATACATTTATTCTTTCTAAATTGGAGGTAATTAAAACCTCCAGGCATGAAAAAACACACTTTACGTAAGTTATTTATTGCTGCCGCTTTCACCGTTGCGGGGTCTTCGGCAGCACTGGCACAGGGTACTATTTACACCATTGCGGGTACGGGTACTGCCGGCCTTAGCGGCGATAGCGGCCCTGCTGCTGCGGCACGCTTATCGCAGCCACATGGTGTTGCCACAGACGGCGAGGGCAATGTATATATTGCCGACAAAATGAACAATCGCATTCGCAAGATAGACGGCTCGGGTACCATTACATCGGTATCGGGCTCGGGTGTGGCTGGCTGGCCTACGGGAACTCCATCGTTGCACTATCCATCATCGGTATTTACAGATGCATCGGGCGAGGTGTTGTTTAATGCATGGTTCAATGATATGGGCTTTGCCTACAACCCTGCTACCGGCACCACTGCCGCACGCTATGGTTGTGGCTCGCAGGGTAGCAGTGGCGATGATGGCCCTGCCTGCCTGGCCAAAACCATGACACCAACAGGTGCCTGCGAAGACCTGATGGGCAATACCTATGTAGCCGACTACGGCAGCAACCGCATACGCCGTGTAGATGCGGCTACCGGTATCATTACCACTATTGTAAACGGTGGTGGCGCCCACGGCTACACCGGCGATGGTGGTCCTGCTGTATCGGCACGTACATCTAACCCCAGTGCGGTATTCTTCGACCCCAGCAGCCCCGGTGCAGGGCATCTGTACTTCTCTGATGCCAACAACAATGTAGTGCGCAAGGTAGACCTCAATACAGGTATCATCACTACGGTGGCCGGTACGGGCACGGCTGGCTTCTCGGGCAACTTTGTAATGGCCAATACCGCGCAACTGCGCAACCCTGGTAGTTTGTACATTGCCCCCAATGGTATGATGTACATCTGCGATCGTGGTAACCATGCCGTTCGCCAAATGCACTTGGTGCGCAAGGTTCTTTCTACCGTTGCAGGTACTGGTGTAGCTGGCTTCTCGGGCGATGGCGATATCTCAACATCGGCACAACTGAACAACCCACAGGGTGTTTGGGCCGATGCCGCAGGCTATCTGTATGTAGCCGATGCGGGTAACAACCGTGTACGCAAGATAGCCCCTGCCGGCACACCCATTACACCACGTAGCAGTGTGGGCAATATGCAGCAGGTATCGGTATTCCCTAATCCGGCCAATGGTGTTATCAATATTACTACCGGTGCCGACATGGTAGATGCTACATACACTATCTTCACCGTAACTGGTGCGCAGGTACTTAGTGGCAGCATCAGCGGCACATCAGGTACAGTTAATCTGGCTGGTATGGCTGCGGGCACGTACAGTATTCGTTTACAATCGGGCAAGAACGAGGTTACTCAAAAAGTGATTGTCCAATAATATTAAACATCCTCCATCTACCGGATGCCCTCTGTATAGAGGGCATCCGCATTTTATGAAGACAGGGTCGATATTTGGTCGTAACTTTCTCTATCTCTTGTTCTATGCAAAGCCAATTCTATAACGGGGGCAAATGCCTGCAACTGCTGTGTATGTTGCTACTGGCGGCTGTTTCGGCACGGTCGCAAGCTATTATAACCAATATTGCCGGCAATGGTATTACCCAATACATAGGCGATGGATTTCCCGCAACTGATTTGTCTTTAGCGGTACCATCGGGCATTTGTATGCATGCCACCACAGGCGACCTGTACATAGCCGACTATGCGGTGGCCCGTGTGCGCAAACTAACACCCGGCGGCACCATAAGCACCTATGGCGGCAATGGTACATTGGGTTTTGGTGGCGATGGCGGCCCCGCTACCAATGCCCAACTGCGCGAGCCTACGGGCACTGCGCTGGATGCCACCGGCAACCTGTACATAACCGAAGAATACAACAACCGTGTGCGCCGCATAGATGCTGCTACGGGCATCATCAGCACTATTGCCGGTAGTGGTGCTGGTGGTTATGGTGGCGACGGAGGCAATGCGCTGCTGGCCGCAATGGAGCAACCAGCAGGGCTGTGTATAGACAAATGGAACAACATGTATATTGCCGACCGGGGCAATCACCGCATAAGGCGGGTAGATGCTGCCACAGGCATTATTACCACAGTGGCAGGCAATGGACTATCGGGTTATGGTGGCGATAGTGGCCCGGCAACCGCAGCCATGCTGTCATCGCCCATGGGGGTATGTACCGATACCGCGGGCAACCTGTATATAGCCGACAAAGACAATAACGCTGTGCGCAGGGTACAACTATCTACGGGTATCATAACCACGGTAGCAGGTACAGGCGCAGCCGACTACAGCGGCGACAACGGGCCTGCCACCGCGGCCAAACTGGTGCAACCCTACAGCGTGTACATGAGCAGCCGCAGCAATCTGTACATTGCCGACTTTGGCAACAACCGCATACGTGTAGTAACAACCGATGGCATCATGCACACATTGGCCGGTAGTGGGTTGTTTGGCTTTGTACCGGGCTCTGGCCCCGCGCTGGAAGCCCGGTTGGGTGGCCCTACCGGCGTTTGTGCCGATGCTGCCGAAAATGTATACTTTACCGACGGTGGCAACTCGGCCACGTGGAAGGTGAGCCCGGTGTATAATGCTGTACCACCAGTGACAGCGGCAGCGGGCGGGTTGCGTGTATTGCCCAACCCTGCCGGGGACTATATGACCATCATCTTACCAACCAACCTCTCAACTACTGTAGCAGTACTACGCCCCGATGGCGCAGTGGCTGGTAGCTACCATAGTGCCAATGGCCGGCTAACCTTAGATGTAAGTGAATTGCCGGCAGGGGTATATTACCTGCAAGCTACCGGCAACAATGCCATGTGGGGTGGCAGGTTCACGGTTGTGCACTAAACAACGCTATCATTTATACCCCCGTTAACGAAACTGCAAACATCTGCAAGAACGGAAAGTTTTATCTTCGCAACATGGCTTTAATCAAATCTATATCAGGCATACGGGGCACCATAGGCGGTGTACCCGGCAAAAGCCTTACCCCGATTGACATTGTGAAATTTACTACTGCCTATGGTGCGTGGGTAGCGCAGCAGGGCAGCAACAAAAAAATTATCATTGGCCGCGATGGCCGTATCTCTGGCGGCATGGTGCGCGACCTTGTAGCGGCTACACTGCAAGGTGTGGGCTGCACGGTGGTAGACCTTGGCCTGAGCACTACGCCTACAGTAGAGATGGCCGTAAAAATGGAAGATGCCGGTGGTGGCATCATCATTACGGCCAGCCACAACCCCAAGGAGTGGAATGCGCTGAAACTGCTGAACAGTGCGGGTGAGTTTCTGGACGCTGCTGCCGGCCAGTGGATACTGGAATATGCCGCACAGGCCGACATGCCCTATGCCGATGTGAACAAGCTGGGTACATTGACTACCGATGACAGCTATATACAACGCCATATAGACGTGATACTGCAACATCCGCTGGTAGATGTAGAAGCCATACGCAGCAAAAACTACAAAGTAGTGGTAGATGCGGTAAACTCTACAGGAGCTATTTCGGTACCACCATTGCTGCGTGCGCTTGGGGTAAATGATATAGTGGTGATGAATGAGGAAGTAACCGGCAAATTTGCCCACAACCCCGAGCCATTGCCCGAAAACCTGATAGAGCTTTGTTCGACAGTTGCTAAACAAAATGCCACTCTGGGCATTGCAGTAGACCCCGATGTAGACCGCCTGTGTTTTGTGTGCGAAGATGGCTCGCTGTTTGGCGAAGAGTATACGCTGGTAGCCATTGCCGACTATATACTGGGCCATACAAAGGGCAATACGGTATCGAACCTGTCGTCTACCCGCGCCCTGCGCGATGTGACCGAAAAACATGGTGGCCAGTACTACCCAAGTGCTGTGGGCGAGGTGAATGTGGTGAAAAAGATGAAGGAGGTAAATGCCGTAATAGGTGGCGAAGGTAATGGTGGTGTGATAGTACCCGAGCTGCACTATGGCCGCGATGCCCTTATTGGTATTGCATTGTTCCTTACACATTTGGCCAAATCGGGCCGCTCGGTACGCAACCTGCGTAGCACTTACCCCAACTACTTTATATCGAAGAACAAGATAGAACTGGGCGAAGATGTAGACGTGAAGCGCATATTTGAGGAAATAAAGAACAGATACAAGAAGCAGCCCATCAACACCGAAGATGGCTTGCGTATAGATTTCGATAGCGATTGGGTACACTTACGTACGTCCAATACCGAGCCTATTATACGCATCTATTCCGAGAGTGGGTCTGAGACTACTGCCAACAATATAGCCCGCAAAATAATGGCCGATATTCGCGAAATAATGATGATGCCAGCCCACTAAGCAAACATTACAACAATGAACTGTAAAGCCGCTCCTATATGGGGCGGCTTTTTTTTGCCACAGATAGCCCCTCATGCCGAAACAATTTCTACAAAAATTACTGCAACTGTGTTGCAATAAAAAAAACAATGCTTATATTTGCGATAGTGTCGCATTAAAATGACACCATCTACCATGCAATTCATGAAACCAACACTCTGCGCGCTGGCCATTTTATTGGCAGCTGTTGCAACGGCACAAACGGGTTACGGCCGCTACTACCACCGTATGTATGTACGGGGTGGTTGGGCATATGGTACCAGGGGCTATTATTATGGACCAGACGGCTACGATGCCCGGTATAAGGAAAAAAATAAACGTTGTGCAGATGGTAAACAAACGCCCCCATACCGCTATGGAAGAACAGTAGCCATGCCTGTCTTTGAGCGTGCACGATATGCTGAGGATCGCTATGGCAGACCCTATTTGTACTTTCCTTCGGAAAAATAAGCGTACACATACGGGCGTTTATGCTATACAACCTACGCCCGGCTACTACGTGAGTTTCATACATCAATAGAAGGCCGGTTTGTTCTCAATCCGGCTTTTCGCTACCGTCAGCGGCACTGCGGGCATACGCCGGTAAGCACAATGTTGGCATGCAGCAGGCTGTAGTTGTCGGGCAACACGGGCTTTATCCTGTCTTCCAAACATTGTAACCGGTTGCACTGCACACACCTGAAGTGGCTGTGTTCGTCGTTATGATGGCCGTGTTCGCAGCCATTGTGGCAGGCAGCAAAATAGCTCTTACCGTCGTCCGACATGATTTTGTGGGCAAAGCCATCCTCTACCAGCCTATTCATTACCCGAAAGATGGTAGCCCTATCGGCAGGCACGTCCAGCCGTGTTTCTATATCTACATGGCTCAGGGCCTCTGTAGCGTTCTGCAACATGGCTCGTATATGCTCCTGTATCTGCGTATTTCTTCTCTTTACCATAGCCCGCCTATCGGCTGAATGCCGTTGTATGCACCTGCAAAATTACAACTTTACCCACTTGCCAACACTCTTTTACACCAGACACTCATCAGAATACCACATGCAGCTTCACATTTAGCAGGCGGGTGGTAAGCCTGTTGGGTACGGCATACATGGTGTTGGTACTCTGGTCTTGTATCCATGTGTAGGATAGGGTGTTTTGTATACTCAGTAGGTTGAACACCTCGAAACTGCCCCATATACTCAGTATGTTATTGAAGAAGCTATGCGCCCTGAAATCTTTCTTCAATCCATCGAACAGTAGGGCAGAGAAGCCAATGTCTACCCGCTTATAGTCGGGCAGGCGCAGCACATTCTGAAACAAATGCCCGCGCGGCGGTGCTATAGGCAGGCCACTGCTATACAGCAGGTTGATGTGTGCCTTAAAGTTCTTGTTCTTGCGCAGATAGTCTTCGAAGTACATACCCAGCATAAAACGCTGGTCGGTAGGCATGGCAAAGTAATTGTTGTAGCCGGCAATAGATGGGCTATCTGTTATCTTCTGTTGTGCCTTCATAATGCCTATGCTCACCCAAGATGTGGCATCCTTTACCAAATCTCCGTACAGCCTTACCTCGCCACCATATACCCTGCCTATGGCATTGTTGCGGCCTGTGTAGCGTATACGCACATTGTCGTAACGGTAGGGGTCCTGATCCCACAGGTACTTATAGTATGTCTCGCCTGTGAGCTTGAATGGCCGCTTGTACATGGTAAAGTTATAGTCGGCACCCAGTACAAACTGTAGCGACTTTTGTGCCAGCAAGTTGGTATTTACCACGCCCTGCATATCGCGCATTTCGCGGTAGAAGGGGGGCTGCACATATTTGCCGGCAGAGAACTTCAAGATCAGGTCTCTTTTGGCCGACCGTGGTCTGTACGATGTCTGTACCCGTGGGCTCAGTACGGTTTCGCCGTTCAGGTAGCTATGATTCACACGCAAGCCCACGGTAGAGGTAAACCTACCGGAATCGAGCTGGAAATAATCTTGTATAAACCCATTGATGCGGGTATAATTGAGGTTGGTAGCAGAGTGATAGAACTGTGCCATTGATAGCTCTGTGGGGCTATATGGCTGTGTAAACCCACCCGAATCGCGACGCTCCCACTCGTGCAGCTCATCGCCTATAGAGGTGATGCTGGTAGTGGCACCAAACATCAATGTATGTTTGCCGGCATCGTAGGTGCCGCGCAGCCCCATGTCGGCCACATTTACATTCAGGTAGTTGCGGGCAAAGTTGTGAATGGCACCTGCGCCCAAATAGGTTTTTATCTGCCCAAAGTCGCGTTTGCTTTGGTCGGTTTGCAGCTCGCCCAGCAGGTAGGCACCATATATGTCGTAGGTCTCGTATTCGTTGGTGCGGAATGCCGAGCCAAGGAATTTCAATTTTAGCTTGGAACCAGCCCGCTGATACGTGGCAGACAGGCCGCCAAAACGCGAGTCGAACTGATCGAACTCGCCGCCCTCGTAAAACACATTCAGCAGATAGGCCTGATTGAGCACCCCAAAACTGGATGAAGAAGTTTCGGGGAAGAATGTAAAGCGGTTACGGGCATAGTTCAATATGCCCTCCAGCGTCCAGTTTTTCCCCATGCGGTAGTTAACCAATGCCTGTATGTCGGTAAATGATGGATTGTAAATACCCTTGGTAGGCTGCGCCCGCAGCACGTACTGATTGCTTTTTTGGCGGGCACCCACCAGCCATGTGAGTCGCTGTTTTTTTTTGGACGCACCCTCCAGATGCATACTGGCACCCAGCAGGCTGGCAGTAGCAGAGCCGCCCAGCTTGGTGGGCTTTTTATAGGTAACATCGAGCACGCTGGCCATTTTATCGCCATACTTGGCCTGAAAGCCACCAATAGAGAAGTTGACATTAGATACCAGATCGGGGTTTACAAAGCTCAAACCTTCTTGCTGGCCTGTACGCACCAGAAACGGGCGGTATATCTCGAAGTCGTTTACGTATACCAGATTCTCATCGAAGTTACCGCCACGTACATTGTACTGCGATGTCAATTCGTTATTGGAACCCACCATTTGCTTAATGATACCCTCTACCCCACCCACCACGGTAGGCATGTACACCGCCTTGCTGGCATCCAGCACCAGCAGGCTGGTTTCCTCACGCTTGCGCTGGCTGACTATTTTTACCTCGGGGCCTTCTGTGGCCTGCAATTGCTGCATCTGCACATCTATGATACGCGTATTGCCCGGCTGCAATAGTAGCTCGCGGCGTGTGGCTATATAGCCTTGCATATAGTAGATGAGCGTTACTTTTTTGCCAGCAGGCACCTCCAGCCAATAGTAGCCCTTGCTATTGGTGTGTACCCCCATGCCGGTAATTTCATCGGCAACAAGGGCCTGATCGAGGGGTTTATCTCTTTCGTCCCGTATTACACCACTTACTACGGCTTTTTGCGCCCATGTGGCAATTGCCACAAAAAGCAGCCCTACCAGCAGTGTCAACTGTTTCTTCATACTTATCCTTAAACGCAATGAAAATAAGATTATTTCATCATTCTGCCTTTCCTGTATTCATCAGGCAATATTTTGGCCATATAATGCAGCAAAACAACACAGCCAACCTCACAAAACCATTGCGAAGTTGGCTGCAATAATAATGCCGTAGAATATCCGGCCGTTTTTGTTCTATTGTTGCCCTGCACGTTTCAGTCGGGCTATCATTGCTGTAGGGTCGGCAGCGGCAAACACGGTATTACCCGCCACCAGCACATCGGCACCGGCAGCCAGTATGTCGCCGGCATTCTCCAGCGTTACACCGCCATCTATTTCTATCAGCGTATTGGCACCGGCTGCGGTAATTATCTCTTTTGCCCGGCGAATTTTGTTGTAAGTAAGTGGCAGAAACTTCTGCCCACCAAAGCCGGGATTGATGCTCATAACCAGCAACAGGTCTATCTCGTGTATGATGTCGGCCACCATGTCTACCGGTGTGTGCGGATTGATGGACAAACCAGCCTTCATGCCCAGTGCCCGTATGCTGGTAAGCGTACGATGCAGATGGTAGCCTGTTTCGTAGTGTACGGTCAGGTAGTCGGCACCGGCTTTTTTGAAGTCCTCCAGATACCTTTCGGGCTGCTCTATCATCAGGTGTACATCAAACGTTTTGGTGGCTACCTTCTTCATCTGTGCTATGATGGGCATTCCGTAACTGATGTTGGGGACAAATTTGCCATCCATTACATCCAGATGAAACCAATCGGCCTCGCTGTTATTAATCATTTCTATTTCTGCTCCCAGCTTCAGAAAATCAGCAGAGAGCATAGAGGGTGCTATAATAGCCATATACTTTAGTTTGAAGTCTTTTTGTTGTTACCATTGCCACCATTGGCACGCAGGCGAGACAGTGCTTTGCGTGGTGCGGGGTACGATGTATCCATACGGGCTGCGGTCATATAGTCGGCAACGGCCAGTTGCAGGCTATCCATCATCTCGGCACACAGGCCACGATTGTAGTAAGCCGTAGTGTTGCTTGGGTCGGCCTTGATGGCAAGGTCGAAATGACGCCATGCTTTTTGAATGGAGTCTTGCTGTAAAAATATATACCCTATAGCAAAATACGCCTCGGTATAATGCCTGTCTGCAATGATGGCCCTGCGATACTCTGCCTTTGCTTTTTCGTATTCTTTACGTTCCTGATAGTACATGCCACGTGCATACACAGGAAAGACATCATTTGAGTCCATTTTGTAGGCGTTCTCGAGATAGCGCACACCCAACGAATCATTCCTGGAGGAGAGCAACGTACCCAATTGCACTACCGCCTCGCGAAAGTCGGGGGCCACTTGTATAGCAGTCTGCAAATTACTGATGGCCTTGGCGGTATCCTTCATGTCTTTGTACAACATTGCCTTCAGGAAGTAGGCTTCGGGGTCGTATACATTCTTGCGCAGTACTATGTTTATTTCTTCAAATCCACGCGCATAGTCTTGTGTATACAGGAAAAGTTTGGCAATTTTCAGGTGCGCTTTCTTATCGTTCGGGTTCTTTTTAATGGCGGCCTGTATCCAATCAAGCGAGCCATTGATATCCTTGTTCTCGAACAACAGATCGCCCACGGCGCTATAGTAGTGCGATTTCGAGCTATCCAAGGTCACCGCCATCTTAAAGTCTTTCAATGCCAGCGAGTCGTAGCGTAGCTTGTGCAACTGGCGGCCACGCTCGTAGTACAAGGCTGCGTCTTTGGGTGCCTTCAATATCTCGTCTGTTACTGCTTTCAGTGCCGGGCTGCTGGTGAGTATGGGGTCATCAACTACAGCAGCATCTTGTTTGCCATCTTTGCAGGCAAACAGTACCAGCATAGCCAATAAGGGTATGTAGTGTATCCAACGGATGTTCATGGTGCAAAATTATCACTTTAGTGCCTTACTACGTAACAAAGAATGGGGCGGTATGTTACGCCCGATAGCCCTATAAGCATTGATAAACGTATTTACATAATTTTGCCCTGCCGGGCAACCCTCTGGCAAACAAACAGCATGCAGGTATATCACGATTTACTGAATCATATTTTGGCCAATGGCGTAACCAAAAGCGACCGCACGGGTACTGGTACCATCAGTTGTTTTGGCTACCAAATGCGTTTCGACCTCAGCAAGGGTTTTCCGCTGCTTACTACCAAAAAAGTGCATCTGAAATCGATTATCTACGAGTTGTTGTGGTTTCTGAAGGGCGATACCAACATTGCGTGGCTGAAAGAACATGGGGTAAGCATATGGGATGAGTGGGCCAACGAGCAAGGCAATCTGGGCCCTGTATATGGCCACCAATGGCGTAGCTGGACGGGCGCAGACGGCAAAACCTACGACCAGATAAAGGACATACTGCACCAATTGAAGACCAACCCCGATAGCCGCCGCATAATTGTGAATGCATGGAATGTTGCCGACCTGCCGCAGATGCACCTGAGCCCGTGCCATGCACTGTTTCAGTTTTATGTGGCCAATGGCAAACTCTCTTGCCAACTATACCAGCGCAGTGCCGATGTGTTTTTGGGGGTGCCTTTCAACATTGCCTCTTATGCACTGCTGACGATGATGATAGCACAGGTGTGCGACCTGCAATTGGGCGAGTTTATCCATACATTTGGCGATGTGCATCTGTACAACAACCATATAGAACAGGCCAAACTGCAACTGAGCCGTGAACCCTACCCGCTGCCCACCATGAAGATAAACCCCGATGTGAAAGACCTGTTTTCTTTCCGATACGAAGATTTTACGCTGGAGGGCTATCAGAGCCATCCGGCTATTAAGGCACCGGTAGCGGTGTAATATATGGTTACCCATAAAGCAAAGGGCCACCAAACATTGTTTGGTGGCCCTTTGCTTTATAATACTGTTTTGATACTATTAGTTCAACCTGCGGAAGGTGCGTGTTGTAGCGGGGAAGCTGGCATTCTGCAGATTGTAAGAGTAGGTAGTATCTGAAGAAGACAGGTTCACTACCCCATTGGTGGCAGAGAAACTACCAAACTTTTTGCTGTATTGCATCGGCATTACCAAAGATGTAGCCGATGTTTGTACAAACATGGCAGGCAGCACATTGGCCGTATCAGACAGGCCAACACCTACAGCATCGCTGGTGTGGTAGAAACCGTTTGCCAGGCGTGTGAGTGTCATTGTATCGCTGGTAGCTACTTGTACATAACGGCCGGCAATATCTACATTGGTAATGTCGGTAACGGCAACAAACAGGGTGTCGGTATTAGCCATACCATACTTGTTTTTTGCGGTAGCGTATACCGAATATATACCGGGGATGGTTACGTCCATTTTGCTTTGGTCGAAAACAACAGTGGCATCCTCGTGATAAAAAGAATCGTATGCAGTAGCCTTGATAGTGGGCAGTATTCCACCTACAGGAATGCTGTAGTACATGCCATCTTGCAGTATGATGGTAGGTGTGGAATAGTTGCGCAACTCAGACACGGTATTTTCGTGCTTTTTACAACTTGCAACCGCCAGCGCAGCAACCACCGATAAGACAAATATTTTCTTCATTCTGGATTGTTTTTTAGATAGTTGTATTAAAGTACGTCCCACCATACGTTTTTAGTTACTGGTTGCTCGCCGGGGTACAAAGAGTTGGTAGAACGCTCTGATGCCGGATACAGGAAGCGCAAAGGCATTTTGGTACCTATGCGGCTGTTCTTGGGCGACACAAGGAAGTCAGGGTAACCTGTGCGTCTCCACTCTGTCCAAGCTTCAAAACCCTGATTGCCACACATTGCAAACCACTTTTGCGTAGCTATGTAGCGTACACGCTCTGCCACAGTACCGGTAGCAGGGAATACAGCCCAATAGTTGGCAGGAGAGGCTGTCATATAGTTGGTAAAAGCTACAGAAGCAGTAACACCCGTTGCAGCCAATATGGCGTTGCCATAATAGTTGAAGCTGGCACGAACACCATCGTAGTATGCCTGAGCATCGTTACCAGTGGCCAAACCACGGGTAAATGCCTCGGCCTGCAAGAAGTGACTCTCCCAACTGGTAAGCAGATGTACCGGAGCAATGGCAGACCCCATATCGCTCTTGTCGGCACCAACGGCTGATGACGGTATAGAGTAAGAACCAGAAGGCAATTTCACGTCGAATTCGCTCTGGTTGATGCCCACCAAGCCATTAACGCCTGTGCTGGTGTAGAATGCGAAACCGCGAACGTCGTTATTGGCAACCAGTGTATCTATAATGGTTTTGCTGGCAGCCAGTTGCTGTGCGCCCGACAGTGCCGTTGAGCTCAACTCGGCATACAGCGGATTGTTGTTGCCGGTAGCTGATGCGTAGTGGATTACCGCATCTTCGCCATCGCCTATGAACTGCGGATTTTTTGCAAACATCGCATCCATATTTTCTTTGGCATATACGGGGTCTACATCGGCCATACGCAGCAACGTGCGTAGCTTCAGCGTGTTACCAAACTTGCGCCATTTGTTCATATCGCCACCATAAATGATGTCGTCTGAACCGGGGCCATTGGCATCGCTGGTATTAATCATACCCAATGCAGAGTCTATCTGAGTAACAATACCACGATACACCACGCGCTGAGAGTCATATTTAGGATTCACCAGATGGCCATCGGCATATTGTCCTTTCAGGGCTTCGGTAAAAGGCACATCGCCCCAACCATCGGCCAATGTCTGGAAGGTATATGCCTGCATCAGCAATGAAATGGCTTTGTATTGCCCTTTGAACTGCTCATCAGCAATTTTGTATAACTGATAAAAGTTACTGGCACCTGTATACAGGTTGTGCCAACCCATATTGTATGCTTCAGCCTTGGGGTCATACTGGTCCAGAGATATATACTCCTTACCATCTGGGCCTTGTGTCCAGTACTGAGCCCATATAGAACCGTTTATCTGCAAATCGGTACCCATTGCCGCACCGAGGTATAGTTCGGCAGAAGGCAGCAGGGTTTTAACCGTAGCATTTTGTGCTACGTTGGGGTTGTTGTTTACGTCAAGGTACTTGCCACAAGAGGATGCCCCCAGTGCCAAACCCGCCATAGCTGTAACAATTATGTTGCTCTTTATTGACATATACGTTTGTTTTGTTTTGAGGGTTAGAAGTTAACTTTTACAAACACACCGTAGTTGCGCAGTACGGGACGCGCTGTGTAGTTAAAACCCTGACCATTGCCCATAGCACCTGCAGAGGTAGCTTCGGGGTCGTCGTATTTGTTTTCCTTAGCTGTCCACAGGGCAAGGTTGTTGCCGTAGAAACCAGCTTCCAACGCGCCGAATGGTGAGCGTTGATAGTAACGCTGTGGTATCTGGTAAGATATGGTCAACTCCTGCAGTCTTACATAGCTTGAGTTGAGGATACCCTGAGCAGCATACTGTGCCTGCTGTACCTGATAATATTCGTACGGAGAGAACTTGGTAGTATTGGGCAGGTAAATGTTGGTACCCGCTACCTGATATACTGAGTTTTCCCAAACGTATGGATTACGGCCGTTTACAGTTGTTGCTTCCGATGTTCCGTTCTCATCCATGTTCATCTTGTTCTGGCTATAGAACTTGCCACCTTGCTTGGTTACAAACAATGCATGCAGCTTAATGCCCTTGTAAGAAAGGTCGGTACCCCACGATGCCATGAACTTGGGTTGGTAAGAACCTTTGTACACTGGTTTGCTGGTAGCTACAGGCAACCCTGTTGCAGGGTCTACTACTGCATGCCAGCTACCCGTGCGTGGGTCTTGCCAGTAAGAAATGTCTGATGCGTAGAAAGAACCCAAAGGACGACCCTCAGCAGCCACTATCTGCATACCGTTGTAGCCACCCAATACTATGTTCTCTACGTCGCCGTTGATGTTCTCAACAGTATTTTTGTTTTTGGTGAACGTACCGAACAGTTCCCACTTCAAACCCCAGCGGGTATTGATAGGTGTACCTCTCATGGCCAGTTCTACACCATTGTTCGATACATCGCCAATGTTGGCATAGTTGTATGCAAAACCAGATGATGCTGGTACTGGTACCGGAGCAATAAGGTTGAAGGTGTATGAACGGTAATAAGTGAATGATGCAGTAATGCGGTCATTGAGGAAGCCGAGATCCAAACCGGTTTCGAACTCGCGTGTACGCTCAGGACTCAGGTTGTTGTCGCCAAACGCATTCATAATCTGGTAGTTGGCCAAACCATTGAATGGAGATGTGGTAGCACCATAAGTAGTACGTATAGGGTTGCGGGTGTAGCCTGCATTGTTGTTGGTGTAAGCAATGCCATCGCTACCTACGCCACCACCTGCTACACGTAGCTTTCCGTAATTCATTACGTTGTTCTTGAACTTGGTACCATCCAAACGCTCTGTGAATACCCAGCCAGAACTGATAGATGGGTAGTAGAACGACTGACGACGCTGTATGAGTGTAGAAGACCAGTCGTTACGACCAGCAATCTCCAAATACAATTCGCGCTGATAGTTGAAGGCTACATTACCAAACAAACCTACCGACCTGCGATTAACTGTATAGTTGTAACCAGTTACGGGGCCTGCATTGTTGTTCAGGTTGTAATAGTTTGGCAATACCAAACCACCATTGGTAGGGTCTATGATGCCCGCCAGTGTCTCGTCGCGCTGGTAGGTAAGGTTATGCCCCATAAAGGCATTCATACCAAAGTTGCGGCTGAGCTGATGATTGTAGTTAACAATGAAGTCGTTGTACAGGCGGGTACTGTTGTAGTTATACTGTGTGAAACCACCTGCCGAAGAGAAACCACCCGATGTGTAGAACTGGTCTACCGGAGTAGTATTGTACTGTGGCGATTTGTAGGTAGAACGGTCGGCAGATACATCGGCTCCCAAACGGTTGAAGATGTGCCAGTCGTTTTGTTTGTACCCTACTTTGAAGTCACCTACAATCCTATCGGTTTTATTGCGATTGTCGTAGTGTTTGGCAGTCCAGTAAGGGTTTTGGTAAGAACCGTTGAAGTTACCAAAACGCTCGGCACCGGCAGTATCGTAATACTGCATAGAGAAGTGCTTGTTATCGAGGTCACTCATTTCCCAAACAGGTATGTCGCGCGGTGTTTGGTACAGGTTGTTTACCACAGAACCGGGGCCATTACCACTTATCTCGGCACGCGAATACGTGTTGATGTAGTTCATGTTGATAGACGAGTACAGATTGTGGCTGAACTGTGTGCTACCATTGAAGCGTACACCATAGCGATTGTAGAACGTATTGGGCACCACACCGCTGGTGTTGGTGTTGTTCAGCGACAGCATGTAGGTACTCTTTTCAGAACCACCAGCTATAGACAGGTAGTTGGTAACGTTGTTGCCACGATTGTAAAAGCTCTTCAGGTTGTTTGGCTGTGCCTCGTAGGGCTTCACCATTACCTTACCATCTATTATTTGGCCCCATGGGCGCAAGCCGCCATCCAGCTCGTAACCCCAGCTACGGTATTCACCACGGTCGTCGGCAAGACCATCGTATATATTACCCTGTCCGTATTGGTTTTGTACTGTTGGCACCTTGGTTACATCGCTTGCCGTATAAGAGGTACGGAAGGTGATGTCCATTTTTCCATTCTTGCCCGGCGATGTATGACGACCTTTTTTGGTGGTGTACATAATGGCACCGTTGGCCCCCATGTTGCCATAGAGGGCTGTAGCTGCTGCCGCAGGCAGTACTGTTACCGATTCTATATCGTCCGGATTCAGGTCGTTTGCACTATTGCCAAAATCAACCTGATTCAGTTCAGAGAAATTGGGGTTAGCTGCATTCAGACGGCTGATGGTGCGGTCGTAGTTGTTGGTAACTACTCCGTCTACTACTATCAGCGCATTGTTATTCTTCATGAAGCTTTTCTCGCCACGCAGTACCACACGGGTAGAGCCACCTGCACCGTTGGTAGAGCTGGTGATGTTGGCACCGGCAATCTTGCCCTGCAATGCAGAAATGATGCTGGTGTTGCCGCCCTGATTGAAGTCTTCTACGCCCAGCGCATTGGCGGTATAGCCCACCTCGCGTTTGTCTTGTTTGCTATTGAAGAGTGCAGTGGTAATGTTACCTTCCAACTGCTTGTTGAGCGTCATCAGTGTTATTGTCAGCGACTGGCCCTCGTCTTCAATGTATTGGGTAGCATAACCAATACCCGAAACGACAACCGTATTTGCACCATCGGGTGCTTCGAACATGAAGTCGCCGTTCAGGTCGGTCACTGCTGATTCTGTACCACCCTTTACCGTAACGGTAATACCCTTGAGTCCCTTGCCGTGCTCATCAACCACTTTACCGCTAACGGTATGTGTCTGATTTTCCTGAGCAGACGCATGGTAACCCATCGTTGCCAACAGTACTAATGACTGACAGATTTTTTTCATACTCTTCTATTTATCTAAATAAATTTTGGGTCGCAAAAACACGACATCACTGCCGACTGTGCGGCTGCAATGGCATTTGGGGGGTGAATTTATCACAACTATGTGAATAAACAAAGGAATCGTTTGTTTTTTCTTAACACATATAACAGCAAAAATGCCCCCGTACACAACCGCTACTCCCTACCCTACAACTGCGTTACCGGCAACTTGCACACGATGCCGCTATGCATCTGTATCACCATTTTGGTCTTTCCCCCACCCGAAAAACCAAAATAGCCTAAATTGCCGCTGTGGTGCTATGCACAGCTACTTATGCAAAACGATAAAACAACCCTGAGAGACCTTGCTATTTTCCCTACCGATGGCAGCGGTGGCGTGTTTGCGCTGATAGACTGCACTACTACCCAAAACGGGCGCGATGTGCTGAGGAAGCATGTATTGCAACCACCCGCCACCCTTGCGGCACTGCAGCAGGTGCAAGATGTAGTGCAGTTTTGGAGCAGGCATCTTACCAGCTGGCCCACTATTATTACCAATGGCACCATGGTGATGCTGGAGAAGTTTTTTGAAAGTGCCGACAATACCGCCATGCCCCCCACGGGTATAGCCGGGGCCATGGCGCACCTGTTTCAGCGGCTGTTCAACAAGCGCGAGTATTTCTTTACCCGTTTTTCACTATCCCACATAGCCGATTTTTTGAAGGGGTGTACCGAGCTGAAGGCCCTTACCAGCCATAACGAGCTGCCCGCACTGCTGCGACAAGAGCTGCAACTGATGCAGCAGGAACTGACACACCCGCTTGCAGCAGAAATAATGGCCGTAACCGACCGTACCCCCCACCCCGAGTTGTCGCTACTGCAATACAAAGCCCGCCGCATACTGAAAAACTCCATATACCGGCTGATGGCCAGCTATGCCCGGCTGGATGCCTGGCAATCTATGGCACGGGCCACTGTAGCCCGGCAATGGGCATTTCCGATATTGCTGGCAGAAGAGCCGGTTACGTTTACCGCTACCGGCATTTACCATCCGCTGCTATCGCAACCCGTATCTTATGACATATCGCTGGGGGCCGGGCGCAATTTTATGCTCATAACCGGGGCCAACATGTCGGGCAAAACCACTTTTCTGCGGGCTATGGGTATTGCATCGCTACTGGCGCACCTGGGCATGGGTGTACCGGCAAAAACATTCAGCACCAGCTTTATGTATGGTATCATTACCAATATGCATGCCGAGGATAATATACTGAAGGGAGAAAGCTACTTTTTTGCCGAGGTGCAGCGAATGAAACAAATAGCAGCCCGCCTTGCCGAGCAACGCCCGCATCTGGCACTGATGGATGAACTCTTTAAGGGCACCAACGTACACGATGCCTGCGAGTGTACCCGTGCAGTAGCCAGTGGGCTCACAGGCCACCCATGCCACATTATGGCACTATCTACACACCTATACGAGGTGGCACAACAGTTCAGCAACGATAGCCGTATTCTCTTTTATCACTTTGTTACCAACATTTCTGCCGACGGCAGCTACAAGTTTACCTACCAATTACAGGAAGGCATATCGAACGACCGGATTGGTTACTTAATTTTGCAGCAGGAGGGTGTATTAGATTTGTTGAATACCCGCCGCAATGTAAAATGACGAACAACGGACAACCAGAATCGAACCGTGGAGGTAAAATAGCCGCAGCCATATTTATGCTACTGATGATACTACCGGTATGCTATGGTGTGCTGAAAGAATATAAAATGGCAAAGCAGGCAAAAACCATGCCTGCTCCGTCGTCAAAATCTTCTAAGCACCAGTGAAACAGAGGGCTTAACTCTGATTGAAGTTGAATTTGAAGCCTATGCCGTGTATGGTCTGCAATTTTGCAGCGGTCTGTGCCTTCAGGTACTTGCGTATTTTGGTAATGAATACGTCCATACTGCGGCCAAGGAAGTAATCGTCCTTTCCCCATACATTCATCAGTATTTCGTCGCGCTTCAATACACGGTTGGCATTCAGGCACAGGTAGCGTATCAGGTCGGCCTCGCGCTGGGTTAGCTGGTATTCTACTTTCTCGCTGCGCATTATCAGGTTCGAGTAATCGAAGTCCAGTTCACCTATCTTGAATATTACCGGGCCGGCATCTTCTTTCTTCTTGCTGCGCTTCACAAACACCTGTATGCGCATCAGCAATTCCTGTAAGTTGTATGGCTTGGTTACATAGTCATCGGCACCGCTTTCAAAACCTGCAATCTTGTCATCGTCCATATTTTTAGACGAAAGCAATATTATAGGAATGTTTTCGTTCTTCTTCCTGATGCTGTTGGCCAGCTCCATGCCGTCCTTTTTGCCGGGCAACATAATATCCAGCAAACATATATCGTATATGTTTTTCATAAACTGGTGCCACGCACTATCGCCATCGGTACAGTGTGTTACCTCGTACTCTTGTTTTTGCAGATAGTCTTTTACGACATAACCCAATACCGGGTCATCTTCTACAAGTAGTATTTTTAGCTTTGGTTGCGACATAAGAATTCACGAAATCTTGTGCTAAAATAGGGTTTCTGCCGAAAATCTGAAAAAAGCGAACAAATATAATATATGTTAACGGGTGCATCTATTTCACCCTATCGGGATTTTGGGAGACAAAAGTCTCCCAGCTATTGGCACTTTTCTTTGCAGTATTTTTTTTGGGTATTGTTTGTGGCACTATTTCAGTAAGTACCGGGCTTTGGTAATGATGGCACAGTGCTACTGCCACGGCATCGGTAGCATCCATATACTGCACATCTTCCACAATGTTCAGGGTATGTTGCAGCATTTTCCATACCTGCTCTTTGGTGGCACCGCCACGCCCCGTTACCGATTGTTTTATTTTTCGGGGCGAATATTCTACCGCTTGCAGCCCGCCCATCATGGCGGCAGCTATGGCCACCCCCTGTGCGCGTCCCAGCTTCAGCATACTTTGCACATTTTTACCAAAGAAGGGTGCCTCTATGGCTACAGCGGTTGGTTTGTGCAGGGTTATAAGACTTTCTGTCTTCCTGAATATAAGCCGCAACCGTTCGGAGTGGTCTTTGTGGCGCGATAGCTGTAGCACACCCATTTCTATCAGCGAAACCTTACTTTTGTTCACCAATATAAGGCCGTAGCCCATTACGAGGGTTCCGGGGTCTATTCCCAGAATAACGTGATTGTCTTTCAAGTGCCTACGCTATAATAATACGTTGAGCAAAAGTATCAAAATATGGGCTAACTACCTGATAGGCGGTGTACTGAGCACCCTGCTGCTGTATACCATATACCGGCAGGTGCAGCAACAACTGGCCCGTATAGATGTGCATACCCTGCAACATGGCAGCCACTGGTGGCTGGCGGGTGCCGCAGTGCTGATGTTGGTGAACCTGTATCTGGAAAGCCATAAATGGCACCGCCTGCTGCTATGGGCCACCCCGGTACGGTACAGGCAGGCATTGGCATCGCTTCTGGCAGGCACCTCTTTCTCTATCATCACCCCCAACCGCACGGGCGAGTATCCGGGCCGCATACTGTATCTGGGTGGCAGGCATACATTTCATTATATCAATGTATCGGTGGCGGGCATCATCTCTCAGTTGGCCAGTATATGGTTTTGGGGTATGGTGGGGCTGGTGTATTACAATGTGGCAGTACCTGCCACCATGCACCGGCTGGTGCTGGCAGGCTGTGTCGGTATTAACATTATTATAGCAGTGGTGTACTGGCGGCTGCATAGCTGGCTGCCTGCTGCGGGCCAAAGCAAGTACCTGCGCAGGTTTGCGGTATATATGCAACTGCTGGGCAGGGTGCCCGGTAGCGAGCGTTTGCGTGTTTTAGCCCTATCGCTGCTGCGTGGAGGCGTGTTTACGGCACAGTATTTGTTTTTACTACAGTGGATGAATGTGCAGGTGCCGCTGGCGGCAGGATTCTGCCTCTCGGCACTGTTCTTCTGGATACTGGCGGTTATTCCGTCATTTGCCCTTACCGAGTTGGGGGTGCGTGGTGCCGTAAGTTTGTATGTATTTCACCACTTCTCTACCAATACGGTAGGTATACTGGCAGCCACCGGCGGCCTGTGGCTCATGAACCTGATAATACCATCTGTAGCCGGAAGCATCTTGATATGGCGAATGAAATGGGTAAAAGAAGACTAACCTTGATGGCCACAGCAGCTGTAGCCCTGCTGAGCCTGCTACCGGCAACTACCGGTGCGCAAAACGATTTTTGCAACACACGCAACACCAGCTACAAACATGGCGAGAAGCTCACCTTTAAGGTGTACTACAACATGGGCTTTATATGGATATATGCCGGCAATGCTGTCTTTAATACCGTAGGCAAAGAGCTGGCCGGGCGCAAGGTGTTCCACATATCGGGCGATGGGCGCACGGCACCGTCTTACGAGTGGTTTTATAAAGTGCGCGACCTCTATGAATCTTACATAGACCAAGAGACGCTGTTGCCGGTACGCTTTATACGCAATGTAAACGAGGGTGGCTTCAAATTCAATCAGGATGTGAGTTTTGCCCACGAAGCCAATAAAGCAGTATCGGCCGGCAAAACCTATACCATACCTACCTGCACGCAAGATGTGCTGTCGGCCATATACTATGCCCGCAGCATAGACTATAACAAGTACAAACCCGGCGACAAAATACCTTTCGATATGTTTCTGGATGACAAGGTATACCCGCTGTACATCAAGTATCTGGGCAAGGAAGAAATAGAAACAAAACGCGGCAAGTTCAAGGCTATTAAAATAGTACCACTGCTCATAGAGGGTACCATCTTTAGCGGGGGCGAAAAAATGACCGTATGGGTAAGTGACGACAAAAACCATGTACCGCTACGCATCAACAGCCCTATAGTGGTGGGCAGTATAAAGGTAGACCTGATGGAATTTGAGAACCTACGCAACCCGTTTGAAGCCATGCTGAAGGGATAGCAAGCCTAAAACAGGCGTTTGTTTTTGCGTACGGTTGCCAAATAGTCATCGAGGTCGGCAGAGGGCTTCAGCCATAATAACATGGCTACGTATACCAGCACTATGGCAATGCTACGCATGGCAGCATCGGCCATGGCCCCTATGTATACATTGGCCATACCATTGAAAAGGCGTGGTAACAGATAGCCTGCCGCCAATGCCGGCAGCACTGCCACCACCACACGCAGCGTGCGCATAGAGAATGGCAACATACCCAGCTTGCGGTAGATGAACATTGTTTTAACAAGGTTGAAGGTAACCATGGCAATGGTGGTACTCCATGCGGCACCATACACATCGTACATAGGCACCAGCGTTCTTATTAGGAAGTACAAAGACACACCCAGCAACAAAGACAATACCAAATTGAACTGGTAATAGTTGGTGATTGACAGTATCTGGTCGTTCATTCCCGTCATTACATTTACCAGATTGCCCAAGAGTAATATCTGAAACACGGGCACCATTTCGTCGTAGCCGTTGGGTATAATGGCCAGTACATTCTGCAGATTGCACGCTATAAGTACCGAAATACAAACGGTGACCAGAAAAATATTGATCGAGGATCTTAAATACAAGTCACCCGCCTTTTCTCTATTATCTTCGGCAAATGCACGAGCCAATGCAGTGAAGCTGGCTGGTGCCAGTGCGCGTGCCGGTATCTGAATGAACGAAATAAGCACAAGCGCATTACGATAGATAGCGGTAGTTTGAAAGCCCCCCACACTGTAGAACGGCAGTAAAATGGCATCGAGATAGGCAATTATTTGTATAGATGCTGCCAACAGAAAATGATACCAGGTAAACTTTACCATGTCCCGGTATTCATCTTTGTTAAAGTTGCCCAAGGACAAGGACATGCCGAATGCCGGCAAACGTACTGCCATGGCAAACATAGCCAATACCGGTAGCAAATACAGTAAAATATTCCCTTTCAGTAGTGTATCGAACGATATGATACTGGCAGCAAAAAGCACTATCAGTACAATGTAGCCAATTCTAAAAACCACTTCCCTCATTAAGGCAGGGGCTGCTACCTTCATTTGCGAGCCAAGAAACTGCTCGGCAATGGTCATGTACACAAACATCAGTGTAAACAAGGGTAACCAATAGTAATAGGCATCCATAAACACCCGGTCCTCCAACTGCAACTTTGCCAGTACCCACCCTTTGGCCAACCACCAAAAGCCAGATGCAATGGCTATGAAGAGCAAGGGCACCAGAAAACACAGCGCAATGAGAGAACTGCGCTTCTTGTGGTCGTCTGTGTATCTGTGAATATACACAACAAGCGTACTATTGAGCCCTACCAGTAACAATGGCCCAAAAGAGACAGCCAGTGATGTAAAAGTGCCAATGAAACCATACTCGCGACGAGGCAGGTATTTTGTTGCCAGCCACGTAGTAAACGCACCCAGCATGGCACCCGCAGCGGTTACAATAGAATTTTTTACAGACTGTCTGAAAACAACCCCCATGATGGCAAATGTAGCCTAAGGAGAACAAAGTAACGCATGCTAAGTAAGCACCTTTTCAACTTTTGTGCATTAGTCTGCCAATGTTTGTTTCTTGATTTAAATACAATACTATTTTGGCTGAGGTACCGGGTGGGGTGGAATGTGTGTATATAGCAAGCATTATCGTTCGAAAAAGAACGTAAGTTTGAATCTGCAAATTGTAAGTACATTCCACCATAAATGAAAAGAATAAAAGATACTATTGCAGCACTTGTATACAGAGTAATAACATTAGTCATAAAACTGATACCTGCGTCTGCGAAATCTGATCGTTTGCTCATCCTGAAACCAGATGAGATTGGCGATTATGTAATTTTCAGAAATCTGCTGGCAGCCATACGCCAATCTGCAACCTATCGCAATTTCCACATCACCCTTGTAGCAAACGAATCTTGCAAAGCCATATTCAACAGATATGACGCCCCTTATGTAGACGAAGTAATATGGCTGAACAAAAAGAAATACAACAGGGACATGTACTACAGATTTTCTCTGTTAAAGAGCATTCGAAAATCGGGGAGCAGCCATGTGCTCAATTTCATATTCTCCCGTGGCTTTAGCCTTGATGACGGCATGGCATTTGTGGCTACAGGCAATGTGAAACTGGCGATGAACCCCGACAAATCGAATCAGGGCGAAAACGCAGTGAATGTTGATAAACTCATTTACACGGATATAATTGAATCGGGCGGAGCCGATGTCTTTGACTCGGTGCGCAACAAAGTGT
Source organism: Chitinophagaceae bacterium (assembly GCA_021151685.1). Classification (GTDB taxonomy): domain Bacteria; phylum Bacteroidota; class Bacteroidia; order Chitinophagales; family Chitinophagaceae; genus Nemorincola. Next base: position 105,238 of record JAGKWS010000006.1, on the reverse strand, counting down.
TTCTGTCAAAAATAACCGGAGAAGAGCATATTACTATTGATACAAAATTTCCGGGCATGGCAGCAAGAAATCCGCACAATGCCTTTGGTATCTTTCTGGGTGCAGGCAATCCCGAGAGAAACTGGCCGGTGACGCACTTCGTAAAAGCCGCAGCATACCTACAAACCAAATATGGTATGGACGTGCTGGTATTTGGCGGCCCACCCGATGCCGATAACGCTGCACTGTTTGTGCAACAATTTGGTGGACGGGCTACTAACTATGCCGCCAAAACAAGCCTTACAGAGTACATAGACCTTTTGCAGAACATACGTTTTCTTATATGTGTAGATACAGGTCCGCTACACATTGCAGTAGCAAGCGGCTGCCCGGTATTTGGGCTCTTCAGTGGAAGGTACTATAAACGCTATTCGCCCTACCCTATTGAAATAACAGATAAGTTCTTCCCGATATATCCCGGCTTCATTGACCCACTGATTCAAAACAATGACCCGGTCCTATTCAACCCATTCAAGACAATGAACAACACCATATACATGATACCGCCAGAAAAGGTGACAGACAACATTGACAGACAAATGGCAGCGGGCAAGATCTGACAAATGGCTTAATAATTCCGTGCTCGGCGAAAGAATGCCACTTCTTCTGCAACAGCCAAATCGTAAATGTCTTTATCTTTTTTACTGAAGGCACAAATGTCGGTGTAGAGTTCCACCTTCCTGCCAGAGAAGAAATGGACCATTTCGTTTACCAACTTATCATCACTAAGTGTGCAGGACAATAAATACTCACCATTACTCATGTAGAATATTATATACTCATATCCACATTCCTTCAGGTAAGGAACAATAGAGAATGGATCGTCGTTCTGTATTCTGGCCAAATATGGGTCAAATTCAAAATACAATATAGGTTGTCTGGCTTTCAGGTATTCTGCACAAGCCTTCAGGATGATGGTATCAAAACCATCGGTGTCTACCTTTACCAGACTACTGTCGCTGAAGGAAGGAAATTCTTCCAGTATATTGTCGATAGTGCGCATTGTATTCGCCTCAGCACTTTCAGTTACAAAAGCTGTTCCGCGTTCTTTTTTCAATGCCAGATTGGTACTCTTATTTTCACTGCCCACCATTGTAAGGCAAGAGGCAACATTGCTATACTTTGCAACGTTTTGCTTTAGTATATCAAGGTACTTCTTATCACCGTCTATACACAGTACAGGTGCATCTACATAGTTTTTTATATAGGCAACAGTATCGCCCACATTTGCACCTATGTCTATTACTTTTACATTGCCCCTTTTTTTCGATATGTATAAAGCCAACCTGCCAAGGTTGTGATTCATATACGGATGCACATCTACATTTTGCCTGAGCGGATGCGAAAGTGGTATTTTAATAGTTTGATTGCCTATAGCAAGGTCTACAAGTGGGTCATAAAAAGAAGTAACTGCTTTAGTCAATCTTCTTTCAATCATCCGTTTCAAAGTTCCCATATCAGCAAAAATAGATACTAAACTTTCAGGAACAAAATAAGCGACGAATTATGCTACCATCTACCGCATCTTCCGTCCCGTCAACCGATACACCAGTACCTTTATCCAGTATCTGGCCATTTCTTTTGCAGTAAATACCATATTGAATAGCTGGTATTCCAGCCCCCTGCCTATGCGGTATTGCATTATGAGCCGCTCCATAGTTACAAACTTCTTTAGTAGTTGCAACTGCTTGCTGGCTGCCGTACTGGCGTTGTGTATGTGTATCACTGTGGTGCTTGCTATGTAATAGTTGCGCAGGCCCAGCTCGGTAAACTGATAACACCATAGCTGGTCTTCGCCATACATAAAGAAACGCTCATCCAGCTTGCCACCCGGTAGCTGTGCAAGAACCTGCCGGCGGAACATCATAAAGGCACCGCTTACCCAATCGCACCAGGTATCATAGTTGCCATAAAAGTACTGGTTGAGCATCAATTGAGATCGTTTGCGGTAGGGCATCAACTTCAGTATGGGCCGGGCAAGGTCCAGCAATTCGTTGCGCAGGCTGCGAAAACGGCGTGCTGTATGCTGTAGCCGTCCATCGGTATAGGTGAGGCGCACCCCTATGGCTCCCATCGTTTCATCACTATTAAGTTTTTGCGCCGCTATACTGATGCTGTCTTCTGTAAGTAGGGTGTCGGAATTCAGCAGCAAAACAATATCGCCTGCCGATGCCGCTATACCAAGGTTATTACCTGCCGCAAAGCCGCCATTAACAGGGCTTTTAACAAGTGTGATGTTTGGGAAACGTACCAAAAACTCATCAGGATTGTCGTTGGGTGAGGCATTATCTACCAATACTATTTCGTAGGGCACACCATGGGTGTGTTGCTGCACGCTGGCAATACAGTTACAGGTAATGTGAAAGGTATTATAGTTGATAATGACGACTGAAACCAGCATAATATGAGCCTAATGCTAAATGGGTTACAAAATAACAAAAACACTGTGGAAGGTACTACCAATGAGCTACACATTGCTTTAGGAATATATTTCAGCAAAACAGGCATCTCTTGTGGGAGATGCCTGTTTCATTATCAGTAAAAAAATGGTTTATGCCATATTTTTCAATTCTTCGATACGTGCTTCACGGTCTACTTCCTGACTCAGCGTACCACGCTTGTCGGTATCTACCAGTACGGGCGATGCTACGAAGATAGATGAGAACGTACCAGTAATAACCCCAATCAACATTGCAAATGCGAACCCACGGGTTACCTCGCCACCTACAATGAAGAGAATAAGTACCACGAGGAACACCGTCAACGATGTCATGATAGTACGTGGCAGGGTGTCATTGATAGCACGGTTGATAACACTTACCTTGTCTTCATTGGGCGACTTGCGGAAGTATTCCCTGATACGGTCGAACACGATGATGGTATCGTTCATAGAGAAACCAACTACCGTAAGTACAGCTGCAATGAAGTGCTGGTCTATTTCCAGTGCGAAAGGTACTTTACCTCTCAGGAACGAGAATACAGCCAATGTAGCGCAAATGTTGAACAACAGAGATACAAAAGTACCCAAAGAGTACTGCCACCTGCGGAAGCGCAACAATATGTAAATAGAGATACCGAGCAAAGACACGATGGTAGCTACCTGCGCCCCCTTGATGAGGTCGTCTGATATGGTAGGCAATACAGTCTGAGAACTCTGGATTGTCTCGCTCAGGAAGTTTTCGAAAGAAATATCTGCCTTGATGAATCCACCCGCTTTCAGGCCTTCGTACAGCTTCTCTTGTACTTTACGTTCTACCTCAGGACCAGGTGTTTTAATCATGTAAGCTGTAGTAATGTTTACGTTACCATTGCTACCAATTGTTTTTACAATCGGGAAGTCTTCAAAATACTTCTCCAGCTTGGTACGTACTTCAGAAACTTCTACATTCTTCTTATCCAGCTTTACAGTATAGCTACGACCACCAGCAAATTCTACACCATAATCGAAACCATTGAACACGGCAGCAACACCACCCAATACCACTACCAGCGATATGATATAGGCAATCTTGCGTTTGCCCATAAAGTCGAATTTAGCTTTATTGAATACGGCGCGAGATACCGGCGTAAAGTATTTGAACTCTTTACCCATGCCAAGGTATATTTCCTTCACCAGACGCGATACAAGGATACCACAGAACAGAGATATGAATATACTTAGCAACTGCGTAGTAGCGAAGCCCAACACAGGACCCAAACCAAAGTAAGCAAGGATACCAGCAGTAATCAACTGGGCAATGTGACCATCCAATACAGGTGCATTAGAGCGGCGATAACCATCGGCAATTGCCTCGGCATGGCTCTTACCCAACTCCAGTTCTTCTTTTATACGTTCAAATATCAGTACGTGCGCATCTACCGCCATACCAATACCCAGTACCAGACCAGCTATACCTGGCAGGGTAAGTGTAGCGTGCATGGCAGACAGTACACCAACAGTAAACAACAGGTTGAGCGTAAGCGATATGTTGGCTACCCAGCCACTGGTGCTATAGTAAACAAGCATCAGTATAAAGATGGCAAGGAAAGACAATGCAATGGCATTGATACCTGCATCAATAGACTCGGCACCCAGTGTAGGACCTACTACTTGCTCTTGTACAATGTGTGCAGGTGCAGGCAGTTTACCAGACTTCAGGATATTGGCAAGGTCTTTAGCTTCTTCTATGGTGAAAGAACCAGAGATTTCGGTGTTACCAGAAGCAATTTCGTTGTCTACACGGGGGCAAGAATAAATCTTGTCATCCAGTACCACTGCCACAAACTTACCAACGTTGCGACCAGTCATGTCTTTCCATATTTGGGCACCACGTATATCCATTTCCATGGTTACGTTCGGTTGACCAGTCATGCTGCTATAGTCGGCACGGGCATCGGTTACGTGGTCGCCTTCCAGTTTGGCTTCGCCACCGGGGGGCATCTTCACAGCATACAGGGCCAATACAGCGTTGGGGTCGCGGCTCTTCTTGCCATCAGCACCATACAGAAACTTAACGTTGTTGGGAAATTTGTTCTTCACCACATCCAGTGCCAGATAACGGTTCACCTTTGCAGTGTCTTTGCGGGCTACATAACCTACTACAGGGCTGTTGAAGAAACCTTCTTCCTGAGTGCCATTAGGAATAATGAGCATGCTCAGTGGATTTTCTTTCACGTCTTTTTCCAAAGCTTTCGACGAATCGCTGCCAGCAGCCTTGCTATCACCGGCCATCAGTGTACTCAGGCTACCGGTATCAGTGGCTTTTTTGGTAGTATCTGTTGTTGCAGCAGCGGCAGCAGTAGTATCGTTAGCCTTTGCGGTAGTATCTTCTTCCTTTATACCAGCAAGATAGTTGTACAGTGGTTTGTTGGCAGCACCAATGATGGGGCCAATTTCCTGATTGGAATAAGTTTCGAAGAACTGCAGTTTTGCAGTAGCCTGCAAGAAGTTGCGCACACGCTCGGGGCTACGCACACCGGCCAATTCTACTGTAATGATACCTTTGTTCTCATCCAGGTTCACGTTGGGGTTAGCTACACCAAACTTGTCTATACGCGTCATCAGTACATGGTGTGTACGGTTGATGGCGGCACGGCCTTCTTTGTTCAGCTTTGCCAGAACCTCTTCGTTGGTAGAGTTGAGGGTAATTTCCTTATCGTTGGGCTTGGTAAACAGATAGGCCAGCTTTACACCGGGGTTCTGCTGCTCGAATTTCTGACCGAAAAGCGTGATGAAATTTGCATCACTGTTGGCCTTGGCAATATTGGCATCATTGATAGCACGGTTCAGTGCCTTGTCGCGCGGGTTGTTAGACATAGAACGAACCAGCTCATTCAGGCTCACTTCCAGTGTCACGTTCATACCGCCCTGCAAATCCAAACCCAATGCCAATTCTTCGTTTTTGGCATCCATGTAGGTATACTTCTTCACCAGATAGTTTACTACCTCTTTGCCCTGATTAGAATCGGCAATAACGTCGAAGTACTTTTCTGTGAGCCTGCTCAGCTCGTCGGGGGTGGCCGATGGGTTTTCAGTCTTCGCAGTGTTTCTCGCTAACTCTCGCCACTTTTTCTCTTCATTCCGCACCACAAATGTGATGGAAAGTTGATACAGCGAAATAAGGATAAGCGCTGCCGTAAAAAACTTCACTAAACCTTTTAACTGCATAGGTTTTTCTTGATATTAATCTGGTTAAGCAACAAATACAAACGCAGGGACATAGGAAAACCCAGTCCTGCGAGGGGTGCAAAGATATGATTTAATATAAAAAATAAAAGTCTTGCGGAATCTTTGCTGAAATTTTCGTTAAAATGACAAAAGTTGCTGTCATACAATTGCCACAATATGCAGTACAACCCTTATGTCGGCCATCACTACACTTGCATAAATATAAAAACAGCATCAACATAAAACACTGATTACAAACACACTAAACGGCAAAAATGCAGCAACACAACTGCTTTATGCACCCCCTTCACCTCTATACCGATACAGGGTACAGGTAGCGCAGAGATGTGTACAAATACAAAACTTATTACATAGTTAACACGGGCAACGCCCGTTTTTCGTGCATATATCTACACAACTTGCCATTGCTATGCTGTCATATAATATCTTTGCGGGTCATGGCATCTCTGAAAGAACAAATAGAACAACTGACGCAGGAAATAAATGCCTTTGCACCTGCCAGCCCGGCCGATCTGGAAGCGTACCGCATGCGTTTCCTCAGTGCCAAAGGTTTGGTGAAAACACTGGCGCAGGAAATAAAGAACGTACCCGCCGAAGAACGCAAGGAGGCTGGTATGATGCTCAATGGCTTCAAACAACTGGCCGAAGGACGTTTTGCCGAATTTGAACACATAGCTGCGGCAGCCGCAGAAGCAGCTTTGCCCAGGACCGATGTATCTATGCCCGGCACGCCTATACCTGCCGGCACCCGCCATCCGCTGCGTGTGGTAGAAAACGAAATTGTATCCATCTTCGAGAAAATAGGCTTCAGCGTGGCTACCGGCCCCGAAATAGAGGACGACTGGCACAACTTTACCTCGCTGAATATGCCGGAGAACCATACCGCCCGCGACATGCAGGATACCTTTTATGTGGCACGTAACCCCGACTGGGTGCTGCGTACCCATACCTCATCGGTGCAGGCCCGCATTATGGAAAGTACGCAGGTGCCGGTACGAGTTATATGCCCCGGCCGTGTGTACCGCAACGAAACCATTTCGGCCCGCGCGCACTGCTTCTTTCACCAGTGCGAGGGGTTGTATATAGATAAGGATGTATCGTTTGCCGACCTGAAACAAACACTCTACTACTTTGTTACCGAGATGTTTGGCCCCGATACCAAGGTGCGCTTCCGCCCATCGTACTTCCCCTTCACCGAGCCAAGTGCCGAGATGGATATATCCTGCACCGTATGTGGCGGCAGTGGTTGCGGCCTATGCAAGCATAGCGGCTGGGTAGAGATACTGGGCTGCGGCATGGTACACCCCAATATGCTGCGCAACTTTGGTATAGACCCCGAGGTGTATACCGGCTTTGCCTTTGGTATGGGCGTAGAGCGCATCACCCAAATAAAGTATCAGGTAAACGACCTGCGCCTGTATTCTCAGAACGACGTACGCTTCCTGCGACAGTTTCAGAAACTATAGACAACAATTGTACAATCATACAACAAGAGAGGGGCTCGCATTGCGAGCCCCTCTCTTGTTGTAACATACAAACGAGTCTAATACCCAAATATCTCGTTCAGCGACAGTTTCTTTACCGGGCCGCATTTCTTTACATCGTCCATATTCACCTTTTTCTCAGAGGCTACTATGCAGTACGTAAAGGGCTTGCCCGACATCTGCGCTACGTGAAACTTCTTCAGGTCGTTGTATTCCAGTTTGTCTGTAGCCTCGTAAGTAGCTTTGCGCAGGTCTTCGGTTACGCCACGCATTTCGGCAGCCAGAAAGCTGTTGATAATTTCGTCCTGAGTGATGCGCTCTGTCTCCAGATCGTTTTTCAGACCGCTCTTGGCTGTTTGCAGGTTGTTCTGCACGGCAGGCAGATCGTTTAGCAACTCGTTCATGGCCGCTACCGATTCATTGAACTTATCGGCCTGACAACCCACATAGGCCGATACAAAACCGGGGTCTTCGCGCTTTTGCGGGGCCATCACAAAGGCGTTGGTAGAATAGGCCAATGCCTTACTCTCGCGTATGGTCTGAAAAACCAGCGCACCCATATTGCCACCAAAGTAGTTGTTGAACACATCTATTACCGGCTGCATGCCCACATTGTAGTTGGGCACATTGCGCACCCAGCGTATTTCGGCCTGCACCATATCATAGTCGGCAAACAATACCTGATTGGCTGTTTGCTCGCTGAAGTTGAACACTGCCGGTGCCGGTACTGCGGCAAACATACCCGGCACACGGTGTGTGCTGCGCAGCGATGTGGTGAGCCCACCAATGGTAGCAGGCCCGTAATACAGTATGCGGTGGCTCACGGCCGATAGACCGTGTATCAGTGCCGTCAGCTCGTTGCTCTTCAATGCGTTCAGCTCGGCATCGCTCAGCACATAGTTGAAGGGGTTGTTGGCGCCATAGCGCGCATAGCTCACCAGCCCCTGCATAATGGCCATTTTGTTGTTGCGGGCATCGGCACGGCTCTTGTTCATACGTGCTTTCAGGGCCGTCAGTGCTTCTTCATCGGTTTTGCAATTGGTCAGCAGGTCCTCCAGCAGCATAGCGGCCTTGTCAAAGTTTTCCTGCAAGCCCTCCAGCGATACGGTGGTGTACTCATTATCGGCCTTGATGCTGAAACTGCACGCCAGCTTGTAGAATTCTCTCGATATTTCCTCAGCACTCATCTTGTCGGTGCCCAAAAACTGCAGGTACTGGGCGGCTACGGCCATCTTCTTATCGTTCCAGTTACCGGTGCGGTAGCGGTAAGACATCCTGAAGAGGTCATTTTCGGCATTGTGTACATACAGCACCTCGGCAGGGCCCACATTGCTGCGGGTTATGTCCTTATTATAGTCCAGCCATACGGGCTTTACGGCAGCTACCGGCATTTTGTCTACTATGCGCAGGAACTGCGATTGTGCATCTCTGTTGGTCTCTACCGCAGTAATAGGGGGCTTGGGCACCTTGGTAATGCTTTTATCCTCGCCCTTGCGTTTGTACACAGCTACATAGTTGTTGCCAAAGTATTTGTTGGCAAAGGCTACCACATCGGCCTTGGTAATTTTAGATAGACGCTCGGTATAGGTTACATTGTCCTTCCAGTCGTCTTCCGATGTGAATACACTCATGAGCGCGTAGGCACGGTTATCGTACTTTTCGTTTTGCTGCATCATGGCCTTCTTGGCATTGTTGATGATAGAGGTAAGCAAGCCATCATCAAAATTGCCCTTCTTCAGATTCTCTATTTCGCCCAGCATCAGGTCTTTTACCTCTTCTACAGTCTGGCCCATGGTGGGGTTGCCACGCAGGTACATATAACCATAGTCTATCAGTATATCTACCCCGGCAAATGCGCGCAGCAGTTTTTGCTTCTTTACCAGATTCAGGTCAATCAACCCCGCCTTGCCATTGGTCAGTATCTGGCTGGTAATGTCGGCCAGCAGGGCATCTTTTTCGTGTATGCCCGGCATGCGGTAGGCAATGGTGGTAAACTCGGCATCGGGGCCCAGCACCGTCTTTTCTATAGGCGTGGTAATGGGTTGCTCGGGCGCAAAGGTATACTTGGGCACCTCGCTCTTTTGCATAAAGGAGAAGTAGTCATCTACCTTCTTTATCATCACATCGGGGTCAAAGTCGCCCGATATGATGATGCCCATATTGTTGGGTACGTAGTACTTGTTGTAGTAGTTGCGTATTTCCTTCAGCGATGGGTTTTTCAGGTGCTCTATGGTACCAATAGTAGTTTGCTTGCCGTAGTTGTGGTTGCGAAACAGCTCTTCCAGCATCAGCTCGTTCACCTTGCGGTTGTCGTTGTCCATACCTATGTTCTTCTCTTCGTACACGGCCTCCAACTCGGTATGGAAAATGCGGAACACCGGCTCGCGGAAACGCTCGGCCTGCACCTTCAGGTATTTATCTACAGCGTTCGATGGGATGTCTTCCAAATACACCGTCTGCTCGAACGATGTAAAGGCATTGCTGCCCTTGGCACCCATGGCACCCATCATTTTATCGTACTCGTTGGCAATGGCATATTTGGCGGCTACCCCGCTTATAGAGTCTATACGGTGGTAAATGGCGGCTCGGGCTGCCTCGTCCTTTGTTTTGTTGTATTCCTCGTACAGGCTGTTTATTTTATTGATGTAGGGCTGTTCCTTTTTCCAGTCCATAGAACCGTAGCTGGTGGTGCCCTTAAACATCATGTGCTCCAGATAGTGCGCTAGGCCGGTATTGGTAGCGGGGTCGGTTTTGCTACCGGCTTTTACGGCTATAAACACCTGCATACGGGGCTCGCGGGTGGTGGGGCTCAGTATTACCGTAAGGCCATTGGGTAGCACATAAAACCGGGTTTTGGTAGCATCGCCGGTTACGTATTTGTAGCTATACCCGCCCGACCGGCCATTGGCCCAGTCGTGCTTGCCATCGTCCTTGGCCATCAGGGGCGTATGCCCTACCAGCAGGGCTACCAGCAGCCCTTTGAAGGCCGCCCTTATCATTGTACGATTCCTCATAAAATTGGTTAGGTATCAAAAATACCGTAGAAACCCTTTATGAAGTGTTATTGATAGTGGGAGTGGGTATTTTTTTCGTGGGTGTGCTTAAGGAGCTAACCGCATACCCATAAATTATCATATCGTTATTGTAGCTCTGTTACAGATGGGAACGTTGGATAAAGTAGAACAAGGTTTTTGGGTGGCAGATATACCAGACAAAAGAATTTGAACACAACTTATCTTTACTTTTATGGAGAGAGAATGGCATAATATTATTTCTTTTAATGGCTCGCAAAATGCAGCATTCGAAGAACTTGTCTGTCAAATAGCAAGGTGTGAAGAAAATATCGACTTCGTTCATTTCGAGAGATTTGGCACGCCAGACGGGGGAGTTGAATGTATTTGGGAGTTGAATGACGGGACAAAATGGGGTTGGCAAGCTAAGTATTTTCAAACATTGGAATCAACTGAGTGGAATTGCATTAAAGATTCTTTATACTCAGCTATTGAAACCTATCCAGAACTTACTAAGTACTTTATCTGTGTGCCGCACAACCTCTCTAATGGAAGAGGAAAAAAACAAACACAAAATCAAAAGTGGGAACAATATAAGTCAAAATGGACATCATATATTCTGACAAGTAAGGGCAAAATAGTAGAATTGATTTTATGGAATAGTTCTTTATTGTTGTCAAAATTACTCATTGGTAAGCTCTCAGGTACTAGACGATACTTCTTCAAAGAAATAGACATCAATGAAGAAGCATTGAATTTGCAGCTTACCCACAGCATTAAAGACTTAGGGCCAAAGTACAACTCTGCATTGAACCTGAAAATTGAAAATATTGTAAGACCATTTAATGCACTTGCAAGAAACAGTGCTTTCCAGGAGGATTTTACAGATCGAATTGACAAAGTGCTTCGTAAGCTGGACGACACTACTGAAAGTCTTCAATTAAAAGCTGAATTAAATGAATATCAGAATGCGCTGTCCTATAGCCGGATATCATTATTTCATGCATACAAACAAATAGACTTCTCCCCAGCAACGGACATCCCAGTAGAATCTATCATAAAGATTGTAAAGAATGCGTATCGAGTTACTAATGATGCCTTAAACTACTGTGTAGGAAGAGAGGAACAGGATAAGAATAGTAGAGGGCTAAAGAGGAGCTCTGTTCATTCAAGTGGCGATAACTATACAATCAGAAAAAGTAGGTATGATACCGAACGTTATGAGCTGAGAGGACTGGAAGAATTGCTTTGGGAATTTGACAAATATCTGAATAGTGACATATTTATTGTAACCAACTCTAAGCTCATTGTACTTAATGGTAAATGGGGGGTTGGTAAATCTCACCTTTTGGCAGACATAGCATTAAGTAGAAGAGAAGATGGAATTGCTAGCATATTATTATTAGGCTCCAAATTTGCAGATTATCCTCCTCGGAATTTCATTCAGCAAACCCTATGTCCGCAAGTTACGTTTGACAATTATCTTTCTGCTCTAAACGCATTTGCACAAACAAAAAAAGAACGTCTTTTTCTTATAATTGATGGAATTAATGAAGGCAAAGGAAGATATGTCTGGAAAGATAATCTTAATTCATTAATTAGTGAATTCAGTGCTTACAAATGGATTGGATTAATAATCAGCTATCGAAGCAACTATGACACTGTTTTACTACCAGATGGGTTTAACTTTCCTCAAATCACACACGAAGGGTTTCGAGGCATAGAAGATGTAGCCATTAAGAGTTTTTTCAATCATTATAGAATTCAACAAACAGTTCCTTATCTAAACTCCGAGTTTTCCAACCCACTCTTTCTGAAGATATTCTGTTCTACAATTCAAGGGTTATCGCTTGATAGAATACCAGAAGGCTTTGACGGCATTACTGCTGTTTTCGAAGGCTATATTAATTGGATAAATAGAAAAATTGGGGAAAGGCTAAGATATTCCCCCAAGAGTATCAATTTAGTACAAAAGGCAATTGAGCGACTAACAAGACTCTATCTTAATGAAAATCACTACTTTATATCTTACGAAAAGGCAAACATAGAAGTTGATGAGATTTTTGCTCCATATTGTTCAACAAAAAACAACATTGACGAACTAATTAAGGAAGGTCTACTAATAGAAAATCAATACTTCGACACGCAAGCAAGCCAGTATCTTAATGGAGTGACTTTGTCATACGAGAGAATAACTGACCATTTCAAAGCGCAATATTTATTAGGTAATATAGCCCTCGGAGAATTGAAAAAGACGTTTGAAAAAGACGGATATATATATCCTTTAATTGTAAATGGAGATGGCAATCTGAATGCATATAACACTGGCTTGATTACATCCCTTGCAATTCTATTGCCAGAGAAATATGGCATCGAATTACATGAAGTTATGTCAATTGAACTAAATCATTTCTCGGCCAATTACCTCTATGAAATTACTTTAGAGAGTTGTTTGTGGCGAAGGACACACACAATAACTGAGAGTATGTGGGTGTACATAAAAAAACATCTTGAAGAGTATAATTCAGAAGGAAACGAAGACATCTTTTTTAGTACATTACTACAGCTGTCTGCAAATAAAGGTAATTATCTGAATGCCCGTTTTTTGCATTCCTTATTGCAGTCGATGCCGATAAATCTACGTGATGCAGCATGGAGCATCCCAATTGACCGTTTGTACACTAATTATAGAAATAACCCTGTAACACGAATAATTGAGTGGTGTTGGAGCAAGGACATAAAACAATTTGATATTGATGACGAGGTCACATTAAACTTGGGAATTACATTAAGTTGGTTTTTTACAAACTCAAACAGATATATTCGAGATAAGGCGACAAAAGGCTTTGTGTCTCTATTCTCGACAAAACCTCATTTATTGAAAAGCATTTTAGTGCTTTTTGAGAACGTAAATGATCCTTATGTTTTGGAAAGAGTGCTAGCGGGTATCTATGGGGCAACTACCCGCATTAGCCACAATCCTAATCAACAAAAAGCAATTGCGCAGTATGTTTATGACAAATACTTTAAGTCGAGATTACCCCCAATAAATATTGTAACAAGAGACTATTGTAAGGGAATTGTAGAATTTGCATTAAATAGAGGTATAAGTTTACAGTGTAGTAGAAAAAAACTATACCCACCCTTCAATTATAAGTTCCCCCAAATCCCTGATAAGCATCAATTATTAGAATTGATATCTGATCGAGATAGGAAATCTTCTCTATTATATCATGAACGAGGTCTTGATCAAATAGTTGATTCTGTATTACATAATGGGGACTTTTCACGTTACATCATAGGCACAAATTTTGGCTATAGTTCATTCTCGGCATACTCCATCGCTGAAAAAAAGGCATTTGAAAAAATAAAAAAGACACTTACCGACGAACATAAAGAAGCATTTAACATGTACGTAGATGCTGTTGAAATGATATACTCCAAATCTCAATCGAATATGAAACGTGGAATAGTAGCAGATGATGTTGAGCAAGAGAATAATAACATACACTCCATTGCCAACAACTATTTCGAAACATCTCTGAGTCCGAAAGAATTCGCAATGTTCAAATTGGGTAGTGAGTATCTTAAAAATCTACCAAGCAACAACATATATAACATGCGTCGATTCGACTTAGGTAAAGTACAAGCCTACATACTTGAGCGAGTTTTAGATATCGGGTGGAGTGAAGATTATTTTGGACAATACGATAGCAAAGTAGACTCAAAAGGTAGAGATTCAAGAAAGGCGGAGAGAATTGGGAAAAAGTATCAGTGGATTGCGTTATACGAAATATTAGCTCTTCTTACTGACAACTACTATTATTATGACAAATTTCTCGACTCAGAATCGAATAGTGGATATAGGGGTTCTTGGCAAGAACATGTAAGAAATATTGACCCCACCATTATAAATAAAATCTCGACAACAAGTGAGCAAATAAGCACTAACTATAACCGAAATTATTGGTGGTTTAACGTCGATTATAATAATTGGTCGGAAACTCGCAAGACATGGTTAAAACATTTTGACGATATCCCAGATTTTAGAAGACTAATATTGCCGAAGGAATCAAAAACTTCTGCTGAATTCTATACAATTTATAGCAGTTATCGATGGGAACAAAAGAAAAATGTCGGGGAAAATTCAAACAATAGTGGTCATAAAGATATATGGGCTGATGTTACAGCATTCATAGTAAAAGAGGAAACAAAACTAAAACTAATACAACAAGCACAAGAGCGATTATTATGGGGAAGAGATAATATTCCATTGCACCCATCCTATACACACACATACAAAGGGGAGTTTTATCAAGCAGAGCAATACAACAAGGAAGAATTCGCGTACATTGACATCGGTGATACTACAATTCCTGTGATTATGTGTTCAGATGAATATAATTTCGAATCTGGATATGATTGCTCAAACGGCAAGAATCAAATTTTATATCCATCCAAATATCTATTTGAACTTCTATCTGCAGAATTCGGTGAGAATGATGCATGCATCTATGACAAGACAGGCGAGATTATTGGCTTTGATACAGCCGCCTTTTTTGAAAAACCTCACCAAAGTCTACTTGTAAAACGGGAAAAAATTGATGCAAAACTAAAAGATCGAGGATTAGAGATAGTATGGCACTTCTGGGGCGAAAAAGAAGACATCGGACCAAGAGTTAGTTACGTGGACAGGATGCTATTTTCAGGCATATTGTGCTTCGAGAATGGTCAACTTCAAATTTACTCTTTTCATAAAGAGCAAACTGCCTATGACGAATAACGCTTTATCTCCATATCTTTAACAAAGGGCTCAGCGGCAATCAGGATACTAATGTTGCTCTGTGTCCGTCTGCCATAGCATACATAAACAAAGCTAAACTATGCCCAGCATCTCATTTATACTCATTATACCAGCCCTGTTCACTATTTTTATTTGTTCACGTTTCTTGAACAAGCTGTTTTAGTGAACACTTTTAGGCTTTTTTAGCTTCACCGCTACCACTACTTTTCCGCCCAAACCCGCTCCCGGTGGGCATCTACAGTTACATCACATACCACATAGCGGCTATCATACTACTTGTGGCATATGCCATGTAAAGGGCTTTTGGCTGGTAAGCCGCTGCACATCACCTTTACCTACAATCAATACTACCTACCCAATGTACACCCCCATTTTTGTTAAGAGAATACCACACCACGCTATGCCCCATTATGCCCCATTTAGCGCACCATGGGGCATATACATCACTACACAATCAACTGATAATCAACACAATTACGCCACCAACGCCCCAAATACGCTTCAAAAAAACACAACACACAAATGGGGCATTGCCCCGCAAACCCACGCTCCGCACCCTTTCTACCCCTCCATTTCCCATTATGCCCCACATACCACACTATGGGGCATGCACAACACCATACAACATAATGATAATCAAACACATAATTTCAACAACACCACAAATGCACTTCAAAAAACACACCACACAAATGGGGCATTGCCAAAAACACTTCTAAACCTGCGGGCATTTCCCGCTCCGCTCTTTTTCCCGCTCTCCATTTCCCATCATACCCTATTTACCACACCATGGGGCATATACACAAGCATACAAAGCACTGATAATCAAACACATAATTTCAACAACACCCCAAATACCCTGCAAAAAACGCAACACACTTTTGGGGCATTGCCCCGCACCACTACCCATTGGCTGTGGATGAAGCACACTCACTGCGCCATCAGGAACTCCGAAAGTTCCGCCAAGCATCATAGACGACACATCTGCTTCTTACACCCCATGTAGTATAGCAATTTCCATTTCCTTTTTTCATAGCAACAATTTCATATCTTTATCATACTTCATATTCACCCGCAAAAAATACCCACCATGGTGCATTCTATATTTTCGCTGCTACGCAGTTTTCTCTGCTGTGCTATATTGCTGTGCAACATGTCGGCAGCCAGTGCCACAGCATGGGTCACCACCGGGCCGGGCAATGTTACCAGCCTATCCAGCTGGACGAATGGCACCACATCGCCCACCACATTTGCTACCCCCGGCGATACATGGACAGTAAGCCACGTCATGACGTTTCCATCGGGCACCCCATGGGTGCTGGGTACGGCAGCAGCCACGCCGGCCACACTATCTATAGCATTGGGTGGCAAGATAGGCGGCAGCGGTGCCGGGCTGCAAATGCCCATAACCGTACATGGCCCCATGACCATTGCCGATACCATAGCCGCCAACGGCACCGGCGCACGCCTGCTGGTAACTGTAAACGGCAACTACACCATGACGGGGGGCGGCTTGATAGGCACGGGCGATGGCATGAGCATCGTGTTGACGGTAAATGGCACCTACACCGCCAACAATGGGGGCGTACTGGTAAGCGGTATGACGGTGAACGATACAGTGCTGGTGCGGGGCAATATAGCCCTCAGTGGCACAGCCTATATGTCGGCACTGGGCACGGCAGCGCGTGGCAATATGATACAAACCATGCCCACAGGCAGCCCCGGCGTAACGCTGGCCAATACCAGCAACGGCCCATGGTCCTGGACCGACCTGCATGTAGAGGCCGGCTGCATATCTACCCTTGCAGGCAACCTCAGCACCAATACGGGCGCGTCTTATAACGGGCTCATAGTGCATGGCACACTCATAGCACCGGTGGGCACATCGGTTATGGGTCTGGGCTATTTTACCATACCATCGGGCGGCAAGCTGGTGGTGGCCGATGCGCTGGGTATAGATGGAATGACCCACAATACAGGTGGCCGCACGTTCGACCCCGGTGCCAGTTTCGACTTCAATGGCACTGTGGCTCAGGTGTCGGGGGCCTACATGCCCACCACACTTGCACCACCATCGGTAGTTACCATCAACAACCCCATGGGTGTCACCTTCTCCGGTGTCCTCAATACAACGGGCAACCTACACTTTGCAGCGGGCATACTGCATAGCCCCTCCTATTGGGTAAAAACGCCATGCGCACCGGGCCGCGTTACCGGGGCAGGTGCTCTTTCTTACGTAAGGGGGCAGCTACAAAAAGACATGACAGGCTGTGCTACTGCCTACTTCGAGATAGGTGACACCAATTATGCGCCTGTAACACTTACATTCGATGCAGCCGCCACTACGGGCATAGCCACGGCACGGGTATATGCCGGCCCACACCCCAATCTGGCAACATCGGGCATATCGTCTACCATGCGGGTAAACAACTACTGGACTTTGGGGACAGGATTTGGCTTTACCGGGCCTACACAGGTCAACATTATGGCGCACTACAATGCAACGTCTATAGTGGGCGGCAGCAATGCAGTATTTGCCGCAAGGCGGCGCGGGCCTACCTCATGGACGGGCACCCCGGCCGTGTGCAGCAACACCCCCTACCCCTACTCATCGGCCATGGTAGCAGCCATACCCGTCAATTCGCTTTCGGCCACCTACATTTTTGGCAACCCCGACTGTGGTACCCTGCCTGTTACCGGCACACCTACGGTATGTGTAGGTGGTGCCACCACACTCTCTTGCGCCACACCGGGCGGCACATGGAGTACGGGCAGTACGGGTATTGTGTCGGTAAGCGGCACGGGGGTAGTAAGCGGGCTATCGGCCGGTATGGCTATTATCACTTACAATGTTGGTGGCTGTATGTCGGCTATGGAGGTAACGGTGAATGCGGCACCGTCTGCGGGCACCATATCGGGCGTGGTGCCGCTGTGTGTGGGGGTACCGCACACATTGGGCACATCGGTAGCTGGTGGCACATGGAGTAGTGGTGCTACAGGCGTAGCCACCGTATCGGCCGGGGGTGTGGTAACGGGTGTTGCACCCGGCACGGCTACCATATCTTATACTATAACGGGCTTGTGCGGCGCCGCCACGGCTACACAAGTAGTAACCGTGGGTACACTACCCGTGGTAGCAGGCATTACCGGGCCCGACACTGTATGCGTGGGTAGCACCATCACCCTTGCCAATGCTACATTGGGGGGCTTTTGGAGCCATTTCGATGTAACAAAGACCACCATTGCCGGCGGTGTGGTAACCGGCATGGCAGCCGGATACGATACGGTGTACTACGACGTAGGCAATACCTGCGGCAGTGTACGCGCCCGCAAGACTATACGGGTGGTAACCTGCCCGCCTGTGGCGGTTGCTACAAACACAGCGGCTTCGCTATTCGATTTTTACCCCAATCCGGCCAATGGATATTGCACCTTTGTGGCACCAACAGGCACCAGCATTACCCTATATAATATGGTAGGGCAGGTAGTAATGCAACATACCAGCACTACTGCCATCACCGTACTGCCATTGGGGTTGCCACCCGGCATGTATACCACCTGTATGACACACGGCCCCAACCGGCACTATGGAAAGCTGGTGGTACAATAAAGACAATTACTCGCCCGGCTCAAAGTCCAGCACGGCCGAGTTCATACAGAACCGCTTGAAGGTAGGTGCCGGACCATCGTCGAATATATGGCCCAGGTGCGATTCGCAACGGCCACAGCGCACCTCTATGCGGCTCATACCATGCGAGTCGTCTTGCAGGTACTCTACACTATTGGGTCTGATGGTTTCGTAAAAGCTGGGCCATCCGCAAGAGCTGGCAAACTTGGCTCCCGATTTGAAGAGCGGGTTACCACATACCACACAGTAGTACATGCCCTTTACATCGGTCTTCCAATACTTGCCAGAGAAGGCGTATTCGGTACCGGCCAGCCGCGCTATACGGTACACATCGGCCGGTAGCAGTTTCTTCCACTCTTCGTTACTCACGGTTAGTTTGTTGGTGTCGGTACGCGAGTAGTACGGGTTGGGCTTTGTCTGTTCGCTCATCTTCCTGTTGTTTTCGGTCTTGTTCTGTGCGTTGCTGCAAGCTGCTGTCAGCAGGGTAGTTGCAGCCATCATCATTTTCAGTATGGTACGCATGATGTACAAAGTTAGTGTTATGATATGTGCGGTCTTATCAACCTCATTGATAGATATATACGATATGCCGAACGGTTTGGATTGTAGGTTTCCCGGAAATATCAGGCAATCGTTTCCGTGCTGGCAGAGCCGGCGATTCATGAACATACTATGGGCGCAAATGGTGTAACTAAAATGCTTACATTCGTCATTATTCTCTTTTTAAAAACCTCACATGGGACTTCTGAACAAACTGCTGGGCGAGCTGGTAGACATTATAGAATGGGTAGATACCGATGCCGAAACCATTATCTGGAAATTTCCCCGATACAATGATGAGATTAAGAATGGTGCCAAACTGACCGTACGCGAGTCGCAAGTGGCTGTTTTTATGAATCAGGGGGTAATTGCCGATGTTTATAAACCCGGCATGTATACCCTTACCACCGAAAACATGCCCATCCTCAGCACCCTGCGTGGCTGGAAGCATGGTTTCGCAAGTCCCTTCAAGGCTGATGTGTACTTTGTGTCTACACGCCAGTTTACCAACCAGAAATGGGGCACCAAAAATCCGGTAATGATGCGCGATGCCGAGTTTGGCCCGGTGCGCCTGCGTGCTTTTGGCAGTTATGCATTCCGCGTGGCAGATGCAGCTACATTTATCAAAGAAGTGTCTGCCACCAATCCCGATTTTACCGTAGCACTCATCAATGAGCAATTGCGCAATATTGCAGTATCGCGCGGGATGGATGTAGTGGCTTCGTCCGGCATACCCATACTGGATTTAACCATGCGGTACGACGAACTTTCGGGCCTTGTGATGCAGAAAACCAGCCCCGACTATAGTGCAATGGGGCTTACCCTTACGCAGTTTCTCATAGAAAACATATCATTACCACCCGAAGTAGAAGCAGCTCTGGACAAGCGCACCAGTATGGGTATTGTGGGCAATTTGGGTGCCTACGCACAGTTTCAGGCGGCCAATGCTATGGAAAAAGCCGCAGAAAACCCCAACGGAGGTTTGGCAGGAGCCGGGCTGGGGTTGGGTATGGGGGCAGGTATGATGGGGCAGGTAGCCAATATGTTTCAGCAACCACAACCAATGCCACAAGGCCCACCACCATTGCCCGCATCGGCACAATATTTTGTAGCATTGAATGGGCAGCAAAACGGGCCACATACGCTGGCCGCAATACAACAAATGATACAAAATGGCACCGTAAACCACCATACACAGGTATGGAAAGCCGGCATGGCCGCATGGGGTACTGCCAATACACTGCCCGAACTCGCTTCTATACTGGGGCAGACACCACCACCGCTGGTACCATAGTGTTTCCCCCAAATATTACCGAGTAGGAAAAACATGTCATACACCAACGATGCGACCAATGCGGCACTGGAAATAAAATGTGCCGGA
Organism: Chitinophagaceae bacterium; assembly: GCA_021151685.1. GTDB lineage: Bacteria > Bacteroidota > Bacteroidia > Chitinophagales > Chitinophagaceae > Nemorincola. The sequence continues at coordinate 84,683 of JAGKWS010000006.1, read as the reverse complement.
TGCGGTGCCATACTGCATTATGCACCGGGCACAGGACGGTTGCAATGCACCTATTGTGGCACAGAAAACGCAATAGACTCTAAACCGGCAGACGGCACCCGTATAGATTATAACAATTTCTGTCATCAATACGATGGTATTTCTGTAACAGATACCAAGCCACAATCGGTAAAATGCGGCACCTGTGGTGCATCATCGCAACTGGATGCGGGTATTACGTCGGACGTATGCCCGTTTTGCGCTACCCCGCTGATGCTGGCCTTGGCTGCCGATAGCCGCTTGTTGCGGCCACATGCCGTGCTGCCATTTCAGTTGGCACATAAGGAAGCGAAGGATGCCCTGACCAGGTGGGTTGGTGAAAGATGGTTTGCCCCCGGCGATTTGAAAGCAACGGTAACCGGACAGGCCAACCGGCTACGCGGCTGCTACTACCCACACTGGCTGTTTGATACCGACACTACTACCCGATATAAGGGAGAACGGGGAGACTATTATTATACCACAGAAACATACACTACTGTGGAAAACGGGCAGCAACTTACCAAGACACGGCAAGTGCGCCATACCCGGTGGTCTTCGGCCTCGGGCACGGTAAGGAATGTGTTTGTCAATTTGCTGGTGTCTGCCAGTGCCACGCTGGACGAGGAACTCTCGCAAAAGCTGGATCCATGGGATTTTCCATCTCTTACAGCCTTCGACGAACGTTTTCTCAGTGGTTTCCGCTCAGAAACTTTTCAGGTAACCCATACAAAAGCATTTGGCACTGCAAAAGGGTATACGGAAGCTACCATCTTGTCTGCCGTACAAGGAGATATAGGCGGCGATGAGCAGCGGGTGCATTCGCTTGATACACGCTATTTCAATACCGCCCTTGCCTATGTGCTGCTACCTGTGTGGATGTGTACCTACAAACATGGTGGCAAAACCTACCGGGTGGCGGTAAATGCCCGCACCGGCGAGGTGATAGGCACACGGCCCTATAGCGCAGGGAAGATATTTTTGTTTGTACTGGTGCTGCTGGCACTGGCTGCCGGTATATGGTACTGGGCGAGCGTGTGGCAAAACACCAGCCAAACGGGATATTGATATTGACTGGCTATACACGATACAAGCATCAATTTTGTTGTATAAACAAGCGTAATTTATCAAATTCTTCTTTGGGGTTTCGCCACCAGTTTGTAGACCAAATACGGTGAAATGTGAAATGTTCCTCCAATTGTTTTTGCCTGTATATATCGTAGTGCCATGCCAGCTCATCGCTATGATAGGCTGCGCCATCGCACTCTATTGCCAGTTTTTTGGCCGTGCTGCCGGGCAAGGGGTGTATCACAATATCTATCCTGAAGCCACCGGCTTTGTGTTGCAGTTCAATGCGTTCCGATGGTATTACTTCACTTAGCCAGCTTACCACCTCTTCCTCAAAAGGCGATTCGGTGAATTGGTACATATTACGGGAAGATGATGAAGCCCCGATAGTAATATTGTTTTTGATAAATGTAAGAATGTCGTTCTTTTCAGTTGTTTTCCCTTCGCTAACGGCCTTTGCGTAGGCCAGATATGCGAGCAAACCCGTTGTGCCGTCTACTTTTCCTGTTTTAGAAGATCGAAGCCTGTCGGTATACTCTGAGATTCTGTTTTCGGGTATTGAGGTAAGCACATGCATCTTCACTTTTGCCCTTGTCAATATCACATTCAGCAATCTGTATCCATTGGTTCCGGTTGATACCGGGCCAAAATGTAGTCTGAACGTATTGGACGGAGACATTCCAAACGTTGTACTGAGTATAATTACGTCTTTTTCATCGCCTTGAATGTTTTCGAGGTTTTTTACGAAAAAGCCATTTTTTTCAAGAATGGTCATCTTTCTATTAAAATCGCTGTCCTTGCTGCGCTCCTCACCAATTAGTTTCAGAATGAGGTTTCGTTGAGGGAGATTGAATGTAGCTACCCCTACCGAATGTACGTCTGAAACATCTTCTCGCAATAACCGCAAAACCTCTTCGGCCTCTTTCACATTCCCCCGGTTTTCTGTAATGCCTTTCAGATGCGTATATGTGATTGGGGTGTCGTTATGTATAGCAGGCATAGGTAACAACCGGCCACCATAGAAGCAAACATTCGAGAATTCAATTAAATCGGGGTGTTTGGAACGATAATGCATATCGAGATAGGTTTCCTGATACCCTAAGTCTATGGCATACTCCAGCAATGACTCTTTGAAGGCCATTTCTTTTTTCAATGTGTCTATATGTTCCTCCTCGTCATCTTCGTCCTCCACATCTTCTACTGTATAATTGTTCCCTTCAAAGTAACTGGACGGTGGCATTTGTTGGCTGTCGCCTGAAACTATTACTTGTTTGCCCCTTACAAGGGCCGCAAAAGTATCCTCTACCCTTAGCTGGCTGGCTTCGTCAAATATTACAATATCGAACAGGCCGGGCTTTAGGGGGAGCAGGGAACTGCAAGTGGTTGGGTTTAGCAACAATACAGGAAAGAAACTAACAAATGCATCAAAATTTGTGGCAACAATTTTCCTGAGCGAGTTTCTTGTTTGTCCTTTTGCACCCCTCAAATTATATATCTGGTTTACCGTAAGGCCAGTTTCTTTGATGTGCGCCTGCCCCTGCACAAACCAACTATTGATGTTGTCAATTATCTGGCTTTTTTGTTGTGTCTGAATTTTCAGGCCCAGATCGTTAAGGATTCTTGTTGTTTCATCAGATACCGGCAAATCATCATGTTTATCGGTAGAGAGCAATGAGTGGTAAGTAATTGCTTTTTCAAAAAATGCATGCCAATTTTTTGCTGGTTGCTTTTTCAGTTTTTCGATACACTCTTTCTCTAACCGGCTCAATTTGTTTTCAAAACTCACCCATGCAAAATAGGCCTGCACATATGTGGCCTTATTCTGTATTTCTGCAATGATGAGTAATACTTCATCTAAATATTCGAGCAGGTGCTCAAAGGTTAGTGTAGATAGGTCTTTACTTCCGAAAGCCAATATAGCGTGCACCTCGGCAATTGTATTCGTCAGATTGTTTTGTAATGCCTGTGTATCGGCCTTGTTGACGATGAAGAAATAAGATTTACAATATGTATCATATTGGGCACTATGCCATTCAGAAACTTTGCGGTTGCACTCGCCCGCATTTTTCAACACACTGTCTATCGGCAAAATTGTTGAAAAGTTCTTTTTCCAAAACTCGGTCAATTGAGTATAATAACTATGTAACAACTTTACATCTAACAAATATTCTCTTTTAGACGACACAAAAGCAGCCAACAATCTATCTATAAAAGATATTGACAATACATTTTTATCGGGCCATTTTGTTGCAATTTTTGCAACCGACTGCAAAAGCTGTGCAATTTTATCTGCTTCTTGTTTTTGTAGTTGTTGAAATTGAGTTACTGCATTATTTTGAGCGTTATGAATTTCTTTTTTATACTCAGTTATTTTGCCATTCAACATGTTTAGCCGTTGAAGAAATTCTTTATCGCTACCCGTAGAAAACACGGCCTGCACGGGTATTTTATCGGATAAATAGTGATAGTATTCTTGTACTTTCCCAAAGAGTACACTACCATCTGACACTTTATCCTGACAATCTGCAATCTCGGGCGAGTTGGCTGGAATGTTGCCAAACGTTGTTTGAAAATGATACAGGGCATCCTGATTAGTACCGTCTTTGTACATTTTCATCCACTTGGCCACCAGCTCCCGGAACCTTTCATTGCCCAGTATTGGCTGCTTCAGTTTTTGATATTGGTCGTCTATTTTCTTTGCCCGTTCTTCAAACCGCCTGATGTCGTCGCCTAAACGATTGTGCAAACCAACAAGATGTTTTGCCGTTCTATTCCGAACCATTTCGACCAGAACGCCTCTATCTTTTGATACGTCTTCTATCAGTGCAATACTTTCTTTTAACTCCGGAATTAACCTGATCAGATTGTCTTTGAGGACCTCTAATGCGGTACGTTTTTCGCAAACTATCAGCACCTTTTTCTGCTGGGCGATGGCTGATGTAACTATTGCTGTAAGGGTTTGGCTTTTACCTGTACCGGGAGGGCCCTGAATGACAATATTCCTGCTTACGGTAAGCGACCGCAAAACCCCATTCTGACTTGGGTCTGTAGGCATTGGGCTATGTGCATGTTGCCACGGACTTATACTACCGTAGGTAGTGAATTCTTCAATGTTTTCCAGCATGCTGGTAACATCTTTTATGAGACTTTGCTTTTGCCCTTTGTATATAGAGAATACACCATCCCAAATAATAGTAGTTTGCGCAAAATGTTTGTCTTCAATTTTATCGGGCAGTACACCGGTTTGTTCCCAGTTGGGATAATTCAGTTCATTGCCGGGTATCTGGCTAAAAAACTCCTCGCAAAACCGAACTATTTCAGCCTTGTCCAACACCCCATCTGCCAACATTTCCTCGGATATAGCCGGCATTCTTATGTGCTCATTTCCCTCAAGAAAAGAATACAGCACTTCATTTAGCCTTACCTCATCGTCTGCACTTTTGCTTATTATCCACTCTCGCTTCTTGTCGTAGGTTTGCTTTATATCGAGCGGAAAAATGAAAACAGGAGCTACAATGTACTTCTTCTCGTCTTTGGGGTTTTTCCTTACCAGTATGGGGTATCCGAAACCAAATGTAGCCACGCCATGTTCTTTCAGATAGTCGTCGTGGTCGTATTTTATGGCTGCAAGTCGTTTTGCAATCATAGCCACCTTCAGCTCTTTTTCGTCCTCTGTCTTCTTTACATCGGTAGTGAATTTGAAAGAAAACTGCTGCTCTGATGTAATAGTATTTACAAAATCGACAGGCATTTTTTCCTTCAAATACCGAAAGTCTGACAACGCAACTCTACTTAGCAACTTTTTGGGCAGGGCATTTAACAATACCGATCTTGTACTGCCTACCGATAGCTTTTGGAGTAATGCTTCAACAAATTGCTTGTTTGTATTCATATGATAGCGTAATTCTATTTCTTTCAGACATCATTTCAATGGCCGAAGGCATTGTATTATTTTTTATTCACTATTTAGCTTTGGCCCACTACTCTACCATAAACGTACCGCCACGGTGGGCAGCACCTGTGCTGGAAATGGTGTAAGTGTACATACCGGGGGGCATAGCGTCTTTGTATATGAGCACGTTGCTGTATTGGTCGGTAATGGTGTAGGTTTTTACTACCTGGCCCATTGCATTGGTAACTGTCATTTGCGCAGTGTGTACCCCGTCGGGTAGTTTGTACGCAACGGTTGCTGCATGGGTTACAGGGTTGGGGTACAATTCGCTTTTTATGCCACCCGGCAATGTTTTGGGCCCGGTAGTATATAGCCCCGGCAGGCCATAGACTTTAACAAAACCCAGCGCCGGGGAGGGTGGTACGTTCACAAATATCAACTTCCATTGCCCATTTACTTCTTTTATTTGCACACTGGTTGCGCCAACATGGTCGAACACGATAGAACCCGTTTCTGAGAAGATTAACAAACGGTCATCGGCCAATCCGCTACCGCCAGGTATCATTACCCCAATTTCTATGTCATCATCGCTATTAAACAGGTGTTTGGTGGGAGGGATAACGGTGTAAAAATAGTCGGAGCTGGTAATTGTGGGCACCGGAAACTCTTTCCACAGAGAATGGTCTGCGTTGTATAATCTGATGGTACCAGCGTTGGAATTGCCACCAATTTTGTGCCCTTCTCCTTCTATTTTGTAAACCGAGGCCTCCTGATACGGTGCGTAGTCGGCCTCCCAGCTCACCTGTGCATGTGTGTAGGTACTTGCGGCTACCAGTGCGGCCACAATGGCATATTTTTTCATATTGTAGAAATCTTTGGCTACAAGATAATACATGTAGTACAAAAGACGAATAATTATGTATTGCTTCACCCTTCCATGGTCTACAGGAATAGACAATAATGCCCCTTGCAGGCCTTGTTATGACTGTATAAATAACAGTACTACTTATTGGCTATGTAGGCTACACATGGTTGCAGCCACGGGTGCTGTACCAATGCGGGGTGCTGAAAGGTGCCGTGCAGGCGCATGCCTATCTTTTCCATTACGTGTATAGAGGGGGTGTTTACCTGCGGGGCAATGGCATATACCTGCTGCAACCCAAGATGGTAAAAAGCATATTGCAAACATTGTTTTGCGCCCTCTGTGGCCAGCCCCATGCCCCACCAGCGGCGGGCCAATCGCCAGCCTATATCGGTACAGGGGGTAAAGTCGGCTTCAAATGTTTTTACATGCAGGCCTATGAAACCAATCAATTCTCCGGTTTCCAGATGGTCTGTGGCAAAGTAGCAGTAGCCCCTTGTAGCCTGTGCCTGCTGCATATCGGCTACAAATTGGGCAGTCTGTGCTGTGGTGGGTATGGCAGGAAAATAGCGCATCACTTCGGCATCGGTATTGATGGCGGTCATGGGTGCTATATCGGCCTCGGTCCAACCACGAAAACCCAACCGGGCCGAGGTGAACAGGTAGTCTTTGTGCATGAGATAATGGTGATTACAAGAGTAAAAAACGGTCGGCATCCTTCAGGAAGGGCAGGCTGGTACGTACCTGTTGCAGGTGCTCTTTATCCAGCGTGGCGGTGTGTACTGCCTCTGTGCCGGTGCATTGCCATATTTGGTCGCCCATGGGGCCAAACACACTGCTATCGCCACTGTAGTTATTGCCTTTGGCGTCGGCCCCAACCCGGTTGACGCCAGCTACATAACATTGGTTTTCTATGGCACGGGCCTGTAGCAGTGTTTTCCAGGCCACATTGCGTTGCTGGGGCCAGTTGGCTACATATAGCAGCACATCGTACTCGCCCCCTACATTGCGTGCCCATACCGGAAAGCGCAGGTCGTAACACACCATGAGTGCTATACGCCAGCCATTTACCTGCACTATGGTGCGGCTCTGGCCTGCTGTATAGTGCTGGTCTTCGCCGGCATAGGCAAACAGGTGCCGCTTGTCGTAATGAGCTATCTGGCCATCGGGCTGCACCCACAACATGCGGTTGTAGTAGTGTCCGTTTTCCTCAATCATCAGGCTGCCGGTAAGTATGCAGCGGTGGGTGCGGGCCATATGGCGCATCCATGCTATGGCGGGGCCGTCCATAGTTTCGGCAAGCGTTTCTGGTGCCATACTGAACCCGGTACTGAACATCTCGGGCAGGGCTACCACATGGCGGGGGCCCTGCAGTGCCGACAGAAGGCTTGCATAATGGTTCAGATTGGTAGTTTTATCTTCCCAAACAATGTTGGACTGAATGAGCGAAAGGTGCAACTGAGAGGATGCCATAACAAAGGTTTGAAAATAGCGATGAGGCTACAAATGTAGGGACGAAACGCCTGCTATACCCCAAGACGAATATCCTACAAACCACACCACGGCACATGGTGGCTTTTTTTGATGTGCAAATGGTATAAATTTGCCCGCAAACTTCAGTTTTTGGCACTCAAACAACATCTCAACGATCAGGTACGTTTCGACCAGCAGGTAGATAACTCGCGTAGCTATGTACTGCCCTTTATAGAAAAAACGCACCAGATAGGCCCCGGCACTGCGGTATTTGAGGTGGGCACTGCCGAAGGGGGGGTGTTGGTGCCGTTTCTGGAGCGTGGCTGTACCTGCCTTGGGGTAGACCTTGCGCCAGAGCGCATAGTACTGGCCAAAGCTTTTCTGGAGCCGCACATTGCGGCAGGCAAGGCCGAGATACTGCTGAAAAATATTTATGACGATGATTTTCTGGCACGTTTCAAGGGGGCGTTCGACATCATCATTCTGAAAGATGTTATAGAGCATGTACCCAATCAGGAAGCGTTTGTACCGTATCTCAAAAACTTTTTGAAACCGGGCGGGCAGATATTTTTTGGCTTTCCTCCATGGTATATGCCGTTTGGCGGCCACCAGCAGATATGCCGCAAAAAGTGGCCCAGTGTAGTGCCTTACTACCACATACTGCCCCGGTTTATGTATCGTGGTATTCTGCAAGCATCGGGCGAGGGCGAAGATGTGGTGAAGGAGCTGATGGAGATAAAGGATACCCAAATAACCATAGAACGTTTTGAGCGTATTGTAAAGGCCAGCGGGCTGAAGGTGCTACACAAAGAACATTACCTCATCAACCCCATATACAAATACAAATTCGGGCTGCAACCCCGCAAGCAAACACCACTGCTGTCGTGGATTCCCTTCTTCCGCAACTTTGTAACTACTTGTGTGTACTACACTGTGGGGTAGTACTTGTTGCAATGTAAGAAGGTGTGCAACAAACCAATGGGTACACCTATTTCAGAACGAGGCACGATAGACCATAGCAGCCTGCATTATGCCATCTAAACCCTAATACCACACAACATGCCCCAACATCTTTGAGGGCAGCAACAATAGTGCAGAAAAACCTATTTTGCAGTAGCAACATACACCCCCAATGAGAAAAATGCTCAAATACACACTCTTCTTTGGCTATGTGGCACCGTTGTTCGTTACTGTATGGGGTGCAAAAACATCTCACGCATTCAGCAAGAATGAATGTTATGCATTAATTGCGGCATTCATTTTCGTAGTATCATCTATTGTTGTGTATTGGCAACGGAAGCCCCGCAAGAAGCAGATAATAGTGAATGGCACTGTGACCAAAGTACGCTACCTGACCGATGTAAAGGAAACAGGCAATGATGATGTGAATTGCGAGTTGTCCATTAGTTTCCCTTTCCGGAACGAGGAATACACCATACAATACCAGTTGGTCAATTTTGTAAGGTATAAAGAGAGCACTGTTGTGCAGGTTGATGTAGACACAGACCACCCGAAAAAAAGCACTCTCTACGATGGCTTGCCACACAGAGACTACAGCATCATTGCATTGGTGAGCCTATCGGTATTTGTATTGTGGGGAATGGTGTACCTAATGGCTATTGGCTGACATTTGCAGTCGCTTTAATGCTTTTCTAAATATTTCATTAGCCCAGTCGCCCCCGTATGCTATAGGATGCAATAAATGTGCGTTTGCAATGCCTGCACAACGTAATGAATAGAATATGTTTTGTGGCACCGTGTAATGGTGTATGACTTTGAGTACGGTCGTGGCGTTACAAACGCCCTGCCGCAGCGTCCTCGTTGCAAACGAGGACGAGTGGGAGCCTTGTAGTCGCTCTAAGGCTTTTATTGCAGCTGTGTCATTTTGTTGTGAAGGTCTTTTTTACCAAACCTATTTTGTGATATCGGATCTTGACTTCCTTAAGCGGTTCATTGGTTGGTATCATATTAATACTCATTATCAAGGTATCTGCCAACATAGCGGTCTCCTGTGTCCATTTATAATAACCGGTAAAATAGGCTGTAACCGTGTATGTACCAGCATCCAATTGCTTTATGTCGAAGTTGCCATCCAGATCGGTGACGGCACCACCTACCACAGTACCGTTTCTTTTAACACTGACAATGACACCTGTGATGGGTTGTTTTTTCTCGTCGAGCACAGTGCCGGTAAGCCGACCATTGCCGGTAGTTGTTGGTTGGGGAGTTTGTGTATTTGGTGTGCCGGTTGTTTTGGGCATGTTGCCTTGCGCATACACACTAACACCTTGTGTGCATATAAGCGTAAGCCCAAGCGCTATTACCATTCTGTAAAGCCTGCTGTGTGGCTGTGGCGGCAATTGCATAACCCTGTTCAACTGCTCTTCCTGAAAACGGCCGCATACATTATCGTTTTGCTGCGAGAAATATCTATGCAATGCGGCATCGCTCCAGGTACTAAAGTCTATGACCACTTTCTGGCATTGTGCACAGTGGCGCCCTTGCGCACATGGGGTCATTTTATCCCAATCTTCGTGACATGGGGTAGGTATGTCTATCTGCAAGAGGGTGGGTCTTTTCATAGCTGGCAGTTTCTGTTAAGATAGACGTAAGAATGAGGCTAGACTCTTGGGTGAAGGGTAAAGTAAAATTGCGTCATCCTGTGAGAGTATACAGTGTTTTAGAAAATCCTGCCATTTGTACATGCTACTTGCAATTGGGGTTCGCATTCTGAATGAAACCGAGCCACTTGAGCCGGCTATCAATTTCGTCAATCTGAAGATTGACAGTCGGCATGACGTAGTCGGAGACTACGCCAAGCTTTTATTGTATTTACTACGGCAAAAATGAGAGTTAGAACGCAGTCAATTTCTAATTTAGAAGTAGAGGAAGGCCCAAATTGTTAAGTTCTTGGACTGAAACGTACCACGATCTCCTTTGGTTATGTTTATACACTGCACGAATGTTGGGATGTTCTTCCCGGGTAAGCGCAATTCTACCAACACTGTCAATATTCCAGTTAGATATGCGAGCAGGTAAGACTGCGTGAAACGAAAACAGGCACCCAAATTGGATGCCTGTTTTACCTTGTAGCGAGATCGGGAGTTGAACCCGAGACCTCAGGGTTATGAATCCTGCGCTCTAACCGCCTGAGCTACCTCGCCAAAAACGGAATGCAAAGGTATATAAAGTTCTGGATAATTTCCTAATTTTTTTTGAGCCTTCGCCAATGATTTTTTTAGGGGGCTATACAAGGCTGCGGCTGGCCGATGCGGCACTGGCGGCCTGTGCCATGTCGCGTATCAGCATAGGGTCGCGCTCTATGGCGTTGCCTACCACTACCAGGTTGGCCCCGGCGGCGCAGGCGGTATATACCCGCTCGGCATCGCATATGCCACCGCCTACTATCAGAGGTATGCCTATGTTGCTGCTCACCTTGCGTATAATGGCCTCGGGCACGGGGCGGCGGGCACCGCTGCCTGCATCCAGATAGATAATGTGTTTGCCCTGTAGCTCGCCCGCCCATGCGGTACACAGGGCTATATCAGGTTTGTCGGCAGGTATGGGCTGGCTATTGCTCATATACTGTACTGTGGTAGCTACACCACCATCTACCAGTATATAACCGGTAGCTACTACCTCGAGCCCACTGGCCTTTACCTGTGGTGCCGATGCTACGTGCTGACCGATAAGCAAATCGGGATTGCGGCCAGAGAGCAGCGAAAGATACAGTAAGGCATCGGCCTGTGGGGTAACCTGTGCCGGGCTACCGGGAAACAACACAATAGGTATGTTGCTTTCTGCACGGAACCGCTGAATGCACTGCTCCATCTGGTGTACCATCAGCAAGCTACCGCCCATCAGCAAAAAGGTAACCCCTGCATCGTTGCACAGGCGTGCCAACTGGGCCATATGGGCAGGGGCCGTTTTGTCGGGGTCGGCCAGTACGGCAAACCCGCTTTGCTGTTGTGCTTTTAGTGCCTGTAACTGCTGTAATACCATTTGTGGCAAAGATACCAATTTACCCACGGCCTGTTACGTACTATTCACGATTCCTTAATGTTGTTCATTTTCCCTATATTTGCAATACCTCTGGTGCAGGTGTTTCCCTTCCTTGCCGCGCACCACCATATATTTTTTTAGGTTTTTAGTTTAGGCTTTTATCTTTTTTTAATAAAGAATAATGGAATACAATACTTCGCGCAGCAGAATGCTGATGCCCGAATACGGACGTAATGTTCAGAAAATGGTGGAATACCTGATGACTATTGAAGACCGCCAAAAGCGGCTGCAACAGGCAGAGTTATTGATAGAGATGATGGGTATACTGACCCCACATCTGAAGACCATAGAAGATTACAACCACAAGCTGTGGGACCATCTGTTTCAGATGACCGAGTTCAAACTGGATGTGGATGGACCATACCCGTGCCCCTCGCCCGAGTCGGTGTTTAAGAAACCAGATCCGCTACCCTACCCACAGCAGTCTATACGGCACCGCCACCTGGGCCGCAACCTGCAGGGCATTATAGACAAAGCCCTTGCCGAAACGGATGAAGAAAAGAAATATGGCCTTACACAGGCTATAGGCTACTACATGAAGCTGGCCTATGGCAACTGGCACAGAGAGCCCGTACATGACGACATGATACGCAACGAGCTGGCCGAACTGAGCGGCGGGCGGCTGCGCTACGAGCCGGGTGGTTTCCGTGTTACGTTCGACAATCCGGCACAGAACAACAACCGCAACTTCAAGCAGCGCAACGGTGGTAATAACAACAACAACCGCAACTTCAAGAACAACAATAACAACCAGGGCGGTGGTGGCCAGCGCAACAACTACAATCAGGGTAGTGGCAATAACCCAAACAACTTTGGCGGCAACAACTTCAACAACAAGAACCGCAAGTTCAAGAATAATAAGAACAAGTAGTGCAAGGGGTTAAAACCCTTCCAGAAAGTCTATAAACAACTGAGCCGCACCCGCAATGCGGCTCAGTTTTATTTCCTCGGCCCGGTCGTATATGTCGTGGTAAAAGCCCTTGCCCCCATTGGAATAGATGAAGAATGCCGGTACTCCCTTCTCAGAGAATGGGTAATGGTCGCTGTTGGCGGCTTTGCCACGGCTCTTTATTTCGGGCAGGTATTCGGCACGTTCATTTATTGCCTTTAGTCTATTGAACTGCGTGGGGTGCAGGGTGGCATTTACCACAGTAACGCCGTTGGTGGCATCGCCCATTATGTCGAGATTGGTAAGGAATTTTATTTTTTGCAGGGCAAATGGTGGCAGCTCTGTGAAACTCTTTGAGCCCAGCAGGCCTGCTTCTTCGCCACTAAAGGCAATGAATACCATGGTATAGCGGGGTTTGTGCTGCGCAAAATATTCGGCAAGGTATAGCAGCATGGCTACGCCACTGGCATTGTCGCTGGCACCGGGGAAGATGGCACTACCCATTTGCCCCAGATGGTCGTAATGGGCCGATACCACAAGGAAAGAATCGGGTATTTCTCCCGGCACCTTTGCCAACACATTTACAGCGTCAAAATTGTTTTCTATTTTGGCTGCTACCTGCACCCCAGCATGGGTCAGCTTTGCAGGCATTATGGAGTCTTGTACATACAGCACAGCAGTACCATCGGCATGCTCGCGCGATACTGTCCATATTTGTTTGCCATGTACCGGCACCATAAAGCACCCCTTGGGCAGTATGAATGGCAATGCAGCGCGCGACATGCCGGTACGCTTCAGCAGGCTATCGGTACCCTGTAGCAGCCATATGTGGCGTTTGTCAAACTTTTTTACAATCTTCTTTTTCCACTTGCGGCCACCGGTTACAGTGCTTACATCGTAGGTAGCTACGGGCAGTTTGGGAGCCTTGTATATACCGCAAGAGGCATCGACCAGATAATCTTTGCCCGGTACAAGCAGTTGGTCGTTCAGTTTCACCTCTATATGTCCGGGAAAGGTATTGACAGGAAAGCTGTAATGATACCTGTATGCCTTCATGCCCGGCCCCGGCTGCAGGCCCACATTGTGTAGTTGGTCTTCTATATAGTCGGCAGCCAGCCGCATACCATCCTGCACATAACCACGGCCATGCATGGCGGGGGCTGCCAGTGCATTTATATGCCGCTGCAGGGTATTGCGCACCTTTACAGAATCGGGCTGGGCATGGGTGTATAGGGGCAACCCTAAAACGACAATTAGTGACTTCAACAATTTTTGCAGCATTGGCACCGGCATTTCTGTGGCTAAGATAGCATATTATGCCCGCCATAGGGGCATAAGAGCATCAGCGGCGGCGGGCACCCACGGCCTCCAGTGTTTCAAAGGGTATGTTCAGTAGCGTATAATTTTTGTCGCGCCAGTGGTAGTGCCACCACTCATTGGGCACTGCGTTAAAGCCCGCTTGTTCCATCAGTTCCTTTAGCAGGCAGCGGCGGGCCAGAACCAGAGCAGGCAATTTTTTGAAGTTGTGATGCGCACTATCGGTAAAGTTGTCGTAACCTGTACCCATATCTATCTCGGCACCGGTATGCATGTCTACCAGCGTTATGTCTACCGCTATGCCACGGTTGTGCTGGCTACCCTTGCGTGGGTTGGCTACAAAACGGTGGGCCGTGGTAGACCGCCAAAGGGCTACCGTTACTGCATAGGGGCGGTAGGCATCGTACACCTTTAGCGCATAGCCATGAGTGGCCAGTTGCTGCTGCACACGGGCCAGTGCCTGTGCTGGTTTTTGGCGCAGCCAGGCCGCCGCTATGGCATATTGGGCCTTACCTGTAAAATTGTTGGGGGTAGCATAACGTATATCCAGCTTCAGGCCGGGTATGGCATCTTGCAGGCGCACCAGTGCGTGGCCGCTATCGGCACGGGCCTCGCGGTGCAGGGCATCTACACTACTGGTTACAGGGGGCATTTGTGCTGTGGCTTGTGTAGCTACCAGCAGGCACAGCAATAGCAGGCGCAGCATCAGGCTACCTCTTCGTAGTCTATATAATCGCCATCTTTGTTCACACGCCGTGTGGTTTTGGGCTGTGGTTGTGGCTGCTCGCGCATGCGGCGTTCCATTTCTTTCATCTGCTCCTGCATATGGCGCACCTGCCCTGTAGCGGCCGATGTCATACGTAGTATAGGCAACAGATAAGAAAACACCACCCTGTATATAAGCCCTATCAAAAAGAGCCAGAAAAGTATTTTCAACATAACACAACAAAGGTAGTTGGTTTGCGGCATGGTGCCATATACAGCGTGTTAAAGTGTGTTACTACGGCATAGGGTGCGGGTGGCAATCTGCAATAATCTGTATCTTGCTGCCTTACCGCTCCACAACACCCAACATGGCTTGGCTCAGGCTCATCAGATGGCAAAACCTTATCATCATTCTGCTCACACAATGGGTAGTATGGTGGTGCATTGTGTTGCCGGGCGGGCCGGTGGTGCTTAATGCCACATCGTTCCTGCTACTGTCGTTCTCTACGGCCATGATAGCTGCGGCCGGTTACATCATCAACGATTATTTTGACATCAGGATAGACCAGATAAACCGCCCGCAAACAGTGGTGCTGGGCAAGGTAATACCTCGAAAATGGGCCATAATTGCCCATACCCTGCTGAATGTAACCGCCATAGGCATGGCGGGCAGGGTGGCCATGCAGGCGGAACACTACAGCCTGCTGCTGCTGCAACTGGCATGTACCGGGCTGCTATGGGTATATTCTACCACCTACAAGCGGCGGTATGTTAGCGGCAACATTATAGTGGCTACACTTACCGCTCTTGCAGTGTTGGTACTGTATGTTTACGAACCCCGTATGCGGCAGTTGTCGCTACAGTCGGCCGATGTATGGATACTGGGCGTATTTGCATGGTTTGCCTTTGTGCTGACATGGATGCGCGAGGTGGTAAAAGACATGGAAGATATGGAGGGCGATGCGGCCAATGGCTGCATTACCATGCCCATAAGCCGGGGGCTGGGGTTTGCTACCAACTTTACAATAGTACTGGCCGTTATAGCCCTTGTGCCACTGTGTGTGGGGGGCATAGCCCTATTGCTACAGGGCCATGCTATAACGGGCCTGTATGTACTGGCACTACTGGCACTACCACTGGGCGCATGGGCTGTATGGCTGCGGCGCGGGCCGGCCAAGCCGCAACACTATAGCCGTGCCAGCCGGTGGCTGAAAATAATAATGATATCGGGCATAGGCTCTTTACTGATATATAAAACACAAAAAGATAATCGTGCAACCAATAGTACTGGCATCACAGTCGCCACGCCGCAAGCAGCTTATGGAAATGGCTGAACTTCAGTTCTCTGTTCTGGTAACCAATACCGATGAGACCAACCCACCGGGCATGCCGGGCGAGGAGGTACCGGCGCATTTGGCTTGTAAAAAGGCCGATGCGGTATCGCATCTGTCGCCGGAGGCAATAGTAATAGCCGCCGATACCATAGTGTTGCTGGGCGGACAGATATTGGGCAAACCTACCGATGCTGCCCATGCGTTGGAGATACTGACCCAGCTATCGGGCCGCACCCACAAAGTAATAACCGGTGTGTGCATTCGCCACCGTGAGAAGGAGCGGGTGTTTTCGGTAACGACAGAGGTAAAATTCCGCCCACTGACCACGGTACAACTACAACACTATATAGATCACTATGCCCCCTACGACAAGGCTGGTGCCTACGCTATACAAGAATGGATAGGGGTAACCGGCATAGAGCGCATAGACGGCGACTATTACAACGTAATGGGCCTACCCATTGGCGATGTGCTGGCAGTGCTGAAAGCAGAGTTTGGAGTAGCGGCTGTATAATGTATGGTACAGGGCACGGGCTTATTGCTACTTTTGCCCCATGCAGCACATGTGGCATCATATACAAACCATTACCGACAACTACAGGGGCGACCTGCCGCTTACTCATTTTCTGAAGGGGTACTTCAAACAGCATCCCATATTGGGTAGCAGAGACAGGCGCATACTATCGGCTATGGCCTATAGCTGGTACAGGGTACATAAAGGTTTGGTGCATGCTGCATTACCCTACCGAGAGGGCATGCTGGCCTGTCTGACAATTTGCGATGCCGTAACGCCGGGAATGGAAAGAATGTTGCAAGGAGTAGCCTTGCCCGATGTGGCTACCATATACCAGCCACATGCGTTGTATGCGGGGCGCAACCCATTATCGGCAGGTATAAGCCAAACTGAATGGCTGGGCAGCATGTGTGCACAGCCCATGCTGTTTGTGCGTATACGCACCCACGACTATGTACGCAAGGCGTTGGCCATACTGCTGGACCATGGTATAGAAGGAACCGCCAAGGGCAACTGTATAGCCCTGCCCAATGGTGCCCCTATAGAAAAACTACTACCTGCCGATAGCTATGTGGTGCAAGATGCATCGTCTCAGGCAACGGGCCGCTGGCTGGATGCACAGCCTGGGCAAAGTTGGTGGGATTGCTGCTCGGGTGCGGGAGGCAAATCGCTACTGCTGGCCGACCAATGCCCCAACGTGCAATTGACCGTATCGGACACAAGGCGCAGCATTCTGCACAATCTGGAAGCACGTTTCAAACTATACGGGCACCGTCTGCCCACCATGGTGGTAGCCGATGCCACCGATGCCTATGAAATAAAAGAAGTAGCTGGCGGCAAACAATATGACCGCATACTGTGCGATGTACCCTGCACCGGCAGCGGTACGTGGGCCCGTACACCCGAACAAATGTACTTCTTTGACCCGGCTACCGTGGCCGACTTTGCCGCACGCCAGCAAGCTATACTGAAAAATGTGAGCCGGTATCTGGCACCGGGGGGCAAGTTGTTCTACATTACCTGTTCGGTATTTGCGCAGGAAAACGAAGAAGTAGCACAAAGCTGCCACCTGAAAGTGACCGACAGCCAACTGATAAACGGAACCGCACACCGGGCCGACAGTATGTATATAGCAGTACTGCAACATGGGTAGGGTACTTGGAGAATAGAAACTTGTGGCCAGCCCCCACATACTGCCATACCTTTCCCCAAACGATATAGACCACTATTGGGATAGCTGCGGTTGTTGTTGCTCCGGTTCCTTACCTTTGCGCCAAATTTCAAATAAAGTTTCGCAATAATGGCATTACAGGCAGGTATAGTGGGTTTGCCCAACGTAGGGAAATCGACCTTGTTCAACGCAGTGAGCAACAGCGCACGCGCTCAGGCATCCAATTACAGGTTTTGTACCATAGAGCCCAATGTAGGCCAGGTAGATGTACCCGACGAGCGTATGGACAAACTGGCAGAACTGGTGCAGCCACAACGGGTGGTGCCCACTACATTCGAGTTTGTGGACATTGCCGGGCTGGTGAAGGGTGCCAGCAAGGGCGAGGGGCTGGGCAACAAGTTTCTGGCCAACATACGCGAGGTAGATGCCATAGTACATGTGATACGCTGCTTTGAAGATGAAAACATACTGCGCGAAGAGGGTGCCATAAACCCCATTGGCGACAAAGAGATAATAGATACCGAGCTGCAACTGAAAGATCTGGAGAGTGTAGAAAAGAAGATACAGCGTGTAGAAAAAATGGCCAAAACCGGCGACGCTAAAATGAAGCGCGCACTGGAAGTGCTGCTGGAATGCCGCGACTACCTGGGCGAAGGCAAAAACATACGTGGCCTGAAACTGGAAGGCGAAGACCGCGAAGCCATTGCCGACCTGTTTCTGCTAACTGAAAAGCCTGTACTGTATGTGGCCAACGTAGACGAGGCGGCACTGTTTACCGGCAACAAATACTCTGACGCACTGGTGAAGGCCGCTAACGAAGAAGGCGCACAGGTGATAGTAATGAACAACTCTATAGAAGCACAGATATCGGAGTTGGAAACGAAGGAAGATAAAGAAATGTTCCTGAGCGAGTATGGGCTTACTGAACCCGGCCTGAACCGACTGATACGCTCGACTTATACCCTGCTGAACCTGATTACCTACTTTACTGCTGGTGTGCAGGAAGTGCGTGCATGGACCATACAGCGTGGCTGGAAGGCCCCACAGGCAGCAAGTGTGATACATACCGATTTTGAGAAGGGATTCATAAAGGCCGAGGTAATTGCCTATAACGACTACGTACAGTACAAAAGCGAAGCTGCCTGCCGCGAGAACGGCCGCCTGCGCATAGAGGGTAAGGAGTATGTAGTGGCCGATGGCGATGTGATGCACTTCCGCTTCAACGTATAATTTTATTTCCGGTATACTTGGTACGTTCGTTTTTTGCCATATTGTTCCTACTGTCATCGGCAGGTACCCTGCTGTTTGTAGCAGGCAGGGCCTATGTAAAAGATGAGAACCGCAAAAAAGCTGAAGCCCGCCTGGCTGCATTGGCATGGAACCGTACGCTGGCCGATACTGCGGTGCAGCAACTGCAACATGCCGATGTGGTGCTGCGTATGGGCAACGGGGTGTTCAGCCATATGTTGGCCTCGTTCAACAGGCGCGATAAAAGCTGGTCGCACAGTGGCATAGTGCTGGTAGAGCATGGCTACCCGTTTGTGTACCATTGTGCAGGTTCCGAAAATGATAGTATGCCCTGTGTACGTAGAGATTCGGCACATCACTTCTTTTCGCCGGTGTACAATATGGGGGCTGCGGTAGTGCGCTACCAGTTGCCCGACTCGGTAAAAGAGCGCATGGCAGCTATTGTACACGCCTACAGACGCAGCCGACCGGTGTTTGACACCCGGTTCGACCTGCGTACCGACAGTGCGCTGTACTGTACCGAATTTGTATGGAAAACCATTACCCGTGCCATAGGCGACAGCACATGGCTACCTACATCGGTAGCGGGTAGCCGGCAGTTTGCCGGCACCGACGATCTGTTTCTGAACCCACACGCAAGCATGGTTTGGCAGGTGCAATATAAATAATAACTTTACGCAGTAAATAACAGTATGTTCAAGGTTTCTCGTTGGTTACCGATAGTAGCAATTGCCCTTTTGGCCACTGGCTGTAGCCGCAACTCGCCCAAAGAAGTAGCAAAAACATGGCTTACCGCATTCAACCGGTTGGATGCCGATGGTGCGATGAAGCTATCTTCATCGGCCACCAAAAACCTCATCAATTCGCTGAACGAACTGTCTGGGCCAGTACCCGACTCTACCCTCGAGAAGCTGAAGGATATAACTGTAGACATCAAGGATGTGAAGGAAGAGGGCAGTAAGGCCATTGTTACCTATACTACATCAGACAATCCGCACGAGCGCACACTGCTGTTGGTATTGGTGGGCGACAAATGGGTGGTGCAGTTTACCAAGGCCGATTTGGCACGCGACCTTGCCGAGGCCGGCGAAGAGGCAAAAGAAAGTGCCCCTGCACCCACTGCTACCGATAGTACTGTTACCATCAGCGTAGGTAGCCCTGCCAATCAGTAGATTGTACAGAGTCTATGCTGCATTCATAACGGCCAGCATATTTTTGAGATTCTCCATTGTTACCGGCTTCACTACATAGTTGCTTACGGCATCGTAGTGTTTGGCCCGCTCCATATCGTCGGGGTCTATAGATGATGTGACCACATAGATGTGTATTTTTTGGGGCACAGGTATTTTCACAAACTCGTCCAGAAACTCCCATCCATCCATAACAGGCATATTCAGGTCCAGCAGTATTACCTCGGGCAGGTTGTGCCCGGCTGCTATTATGGCTTCAAACCGTACAATGGCATCATGCCCGTTATGAAAAATCATTAAACTGTTACAGAAACCTCCCAGCTCCATTAGTTTGCGTGTCCCGAACACAAAAATCGGGTCGTCATCTATAATACACGCAATCTCAACCTTCTTCATGTTTCAAATATATTTTGAAAGTAGTACCAACACCTATTTCGCTGGTCACCTCTATTTTTCCACCAAGTGTCTCCACCTGATTTTTAGTAATAAATAAACCTATACCTCGCGAGTCTTTGCCCTGATGAAAGGTCTTGTACATCCCAAACAGTTTTGACCTGTGTTTTTTCAGGTCTATTCCCAGCCCATTGTCATTTATTTCCAATATCACGTATCCATTTGCTACAGTAGCACAAAGGCGTACATAAGGCTCTGATGTCTCTGAGCGGTATTTTATAGCATTAGTAATAAAATTGAGCACTATACTATCGATGTATGCGGGCAAGCCGGCCACCATCAGGTACTCGGGCACATGGTTGTATATCGTTACGCCAGCGTCTCGTGCCAACTGAAAAACGTTATACCTTGCCGCTTCTATGCGTTGGCAAAGGTTCACAGATACAAGGCGGCCTTCTGTAGACAAGTTTACCTGTGCTACCTCGTTCAGATCGGTAATGGTCCGTTTCAGGTTTTCCGAGGCTTTCATCAGCAGGGTTACATACTCGTTTTGGGCCAATGATGGGTCTGCTGCCGCAAACAGCGTCAGCAGCATCTCTATATTGCCCGAATGAGAGCGAAGATTGTGCGATACTATATGTGCAAAATTCTTCAACCGTTCGTTTTGGTCCTTTGTTATTTCCAGTAGTGTTCTTGTCTCTTTTTCTGCATTCTTCAGGTCTGTGATGTCTGTAGCTATACCCAGGTATCCGGTTATTTCTTCTTCATCGTTCCTAATGGCTGTTACCACCAGCTGCACCGGAAAAGTAGTGCCGTTTTTCCGTACGTATGTCCAGTTACGCGACTCGTATTTGCCGTGTTTTGCAAGTTCTATAAAGACATCAAAACCCTGTATGGTACGCCCAAACTGCTCGCTCAGCTCCTCTCCCCTTTGTTCCACTTCGGCGGCTACATGTATTATTTGTGGAGATTCTTTGCCCACCATTTCGGCCGCAGTATAGCCCAACAGGTTCTCTGCACCCTGATTGAAGGTTTTGATGATGCCCTCGCAATTGGTGCTAATGATAGATACGTGGCCAGAGTTGAGGATGGCAGAAAGTTCGTCATTAAGTTTGCGTAGCTGTGCAGCTATCTCCCTGCTTCGGGTCACATCTTGAATGATACCAAAACGTCTTACACATTTTCCGTCCCTGAATTCAGCTTCGCCTATTACCCGCAACCAGCGCTGATTGCCTTTGGGGGTTGTGAGCGATAGTTCTATACTGTAGGAAGTACCCTTTTCGGCTGACTCCTTAGCCGCAGCTATCAGGTTATCAAAATTTTCTCCTTTCTGAAACATAGAAAGTACACTTTCCCAGTTTGGCTGATAGCCCTGTGGAAGTTCCAGAATTTCATTGGCAATGGGGCTCCATGTGGCAATATCGGTTCTTGCGTCCACATCCCAGTGTGCTATTCGGGCAACCTGGTTGGTGCGCTCCAATATTTGCTGTATACGTTTGCGCTCGGAGTCTTTCTCCTTCTGTCGCGATATGTCGGCAGTGTACATCAACAAGCCGCCTATCTCTTTTTCGTTCTGGTACCAGGGCCGCACATCCCATTGCAGCCATTGCAAAGAGCCATCGGCACGCTCAAAAGGTGCCTCATCGCATTGATTAACTGCACCTGCCAGGCAGTCGCGGTGTATTTGTTTCCAGTCTTCTCCTATTTCCGGAAAAATTTCATAATGCGATTTCCCAATAATATCGCGGCCCAGCAAACCATAGTCTTCCATCCATCGGTGCGATGCTGCCAGATAGCGCATGTTGGTATCAAACATGGCCAAAGCATTGGGTGCCTGCTGTACAAATATCCTGTTTCGTTCGTTACTACGCCTGAGCTCTGTTTCTTGTTGCTTCTGCAAAGAAATATCGCGTATTACTTTGGTAATGGCTGTTACATTGCCATCATCATCCGTCACCGGAGACAGTGTGATAGATACATGTATGAGTTTCCCATCTTTACGCTGCCGCAGGGTCTCATATTGTTCCAAATGCTCACCCGAAAGTACACGATTTACCAGTTCAAATCGCTCGTGCGATAGTTGTGCCGGAAAAATGATAGAAATATCATTGCCTATAACTTCATCGGCCGCATAGCCCAGTATGCGCTCCACCCCTTTATTCCATGTAATAATGGTCCCATCAATACTTTTGCTTACAATACCATCCGAAGTGGAATTGACAATGGTGGCAAACATTTGAGATGTAGACTGTAACAACTTGAGCGACGATATGTCTACAGTATGTACAAAAAAGCCTGCTACCGATCCGTTTTCTGTGTGGGGGTAATAGGACACCAGCAATTGCAAGACGTTGCCCAAAGAGTCTCTAAATTGAGTATCAAATTTTTGTGGTTCACCTCTCAATACTGCATCGATATGGCTTTTGTGCTCTTGGTACACCGTGCCCAAGAAAACCGGAAGGGTAACCACGTCTACGAGCTCTGCTTTCGATTTTCCAAACCAATCGGCATAAGCTTTATTCACAAACCTACATACCAGGTCTTTGTCCCAATAGGCCAACATGGCATCTACATGGTCTGCTACAAAAAAACCAAAACTATCCCAACGATCGCCTATTGTCATCTGATATTATCCGTAGTATACCTTATTCGATGCAAAGATACATAACAATGTACATACGTTCAATTGTTATTAACTACCATGAATATAAAATGTACCTTAGTTGTATATACCTTTTCTTGCAGCACCGGGCACTGATGCTAATCATTCTTGTGCTTGAGCAATGTCAGCAATAGCTGGCTACATGTGTATATAATTTTGTGCCATAAAAATCATAATTATGAAAAGCGCAATTTTATACATAAGCTTACTGGCCTTGCCCCTGTTGTCTGCGGCTCAGAATAAAGAAACGGTAACGGCAACGCCTAAACAAACAAAGGTGCGGCAAGGCGAGGTATTTCAGTTTCCGGACAATATAAAGCTGAGCAAGAACGAACTGAACGAGCGGGTAATGGCTAAAACAGAAGAACTGACCCGCTATATAAAGGAACTGGCCGAGAGTAATGGTACCGATGCGGCCACAGTGGATGCGGCTATGAAGCTGTTTAACAACAACGAATATGCTACTGTAACCGTAACCAGCAAAAAAGACAAAACCCCACTAACCGTACCTGTGCGTACCTACCTGAAGCGACTGAACCGACTGAAGTATAACAAAGTGCAGATAACATGGTATAATGCCCAGTATGTGAGCAACTTTACCCGCCAGCCCGATGGCAATTATGTAGGTTTGGTAGCCTTTGAGCAAGAGTTTACCGGTGTACGTAACGGAGAAGCTAACTATACCTATCATGATGTGACCGAAAAACATGTAGAAGTGACTGTGAAGGTTTGGAAGGCTACCGATAAGAAAAATGCATGGGTAGAGGTGTTTCTGGGTAATATTGGGGTAACCGAACAATAATGACATTACCAGCAGCCAACCGCAACTTACTTACTACCATGCTGTGTTGCAGCATGGTAGTGCCGCTATATGGGCAAACGGTTGGTAACATGGGCGGTATAGGGCATACTAATGAAGGTACATTTATGTACCGGGTGAAGCTGATAGACGAGTTTATTGAAAGGTTCAACGACGAGCAACAATCGTACATCAGGCAGCAGGCAAAGGCCATAACCGGTACCGATAGCATGCTGAACCGCAGGCGCATGCTACGCGCTCTTTTCTACAAAGGCACCACATGGCCCCCCGATACTGCAAAGTTTATAGATGCTGTGTGCCAACCCGCCAATGAACAATGGCTGCACTTTGACGACACCGGATGGTATGCTGTAGCCAACTGTGTTTTCAAACGGGGAGGCAAAGAAATAACTATACCACTTACCCTACGTGTACACACACATAACGATGCCAGTTGGTGGATGATAGCAGGCGTAGGCAACAACACCCTGCCTGCTACGGGCTGCCCTGCCTATGTAGCTACTGCTGCGCGTGGGCGTTTTATACCGGCATCGGCACATGGCACCAACTATGTGGTACTGAGCCAATTGCTGCAACCCGGCATGAGCATGGAAGACGTTATGGATACCGAAGTCATAAACAGTGCCAGCGGCCAGTTGCTGGCAAGATGGCTACAGAGTGGCACCGTGCGGTTTGCTTACGCATCATCTATTCAGTATCACTTTTTTCAGGTGCCGGGTTGGTACTTTACGGTGGCGCACCAAAAGGGCTCCGGCACACAGTCGGGCTGGCTCATCAGTAGCCTGAAGGCCGTTACAGAACCCGAAAAAATACAGTTGCAACGCTCGTTGCTACCCCGTTAGTGTATGGGGCGGTTGGGGTAGTAGTGGTCGTAGGCCTGCTCTATGAAACCATTGCCCAGTTGCCAAAAGTTGAACAACGTATAGGCCAGTACCACACATTCGGCTTTCTCTACAGCTTCTATCCAGTTATAGTCTTTGATGTAGGTAAACTTGTGCCCGTTCACATCGTGCATTTCATCAAAGTACCCCCAATATTCGCACTGGTTATTCATTTTGCACACTATGCCAAACTCTATCATTTTGTGGGCATAGCTATCGCCAATGTACACGGCATCAAACTTGTGGCTGGTATCGTTGGGTATATCTTCTATTATAGGGTAAGTAACCCGCTCGGTAGCTATAGGGGCTATCAGGTTCAGTTCTTCGGCCACATCGGCATCGCCCATGCGTAGCCGGGTGGTGTATTCTTTTTTCGTCCATACGGGGTGTTGCACACTACGGCCACGTACATGCTCCATGTAGCGTACCAAACTATCGCCACCCAGTATGGCTCCATACAGCGTCCAGTGTATGCCCTGTTTGGTAAACAGCGAGTCGGGCATTTTGCCGCGCATACTCACAAACCATGCATTCAGGTCTACCTGATGGGCCATACCCAACGAGTCGGCCAGCCGGCGCATGGTGCCGCTATTGGTAATGCCCCGCTTCAGCCCGTCATATTTGGGCGGAAAGTCGTGCGGCCAGTAATCGGCCTTGCTGGGCAGGTAGGCTATTATCAGTGTTTTGCCCAGCCGTGCCAGTGTATCTTGTATTGCCTTCAGGCGCAGGGCACGGCCATGCCATATTTCATCGCCCACATAGTCGGTACCAAACCATGCATTTACGTAGGGCCGCTGGTACAGGTTGTTGTGGCGGCCTTTTTCGGTCCATCCGCTATGGCATACACCAAACAGGCTATAATCCAGCTGGTTGTTCATACGCACCAGATCGGGCCTAAAGCCTGTACGGTCATTCAGGTAACGGGTAGCCTCGTACTGATAGTCGCCACTGAACCATTTGGGTAAGGTAAATGCCGAGTCTCCTGCATCGCGGAAGCCGCCCTTCAGCGGGCCTGCATGAAACACCTGTAGGTACTGCTGTACCATGGGTGCCAACAGGAATACGAAGATTACGTATAGTAGCCGCTTTTCTATTTTCGTTCTTTCCATAGCCCTTAGAATCTGAAATAAATGAATGGATTGAACGTGGCTACGGTAATGCGGGCGGCGCACAGCAGCAGCAATACAATACTGATACCTGTAGCCCAGTAATGCCTACGCAGGCTGTAGGTGCCGTAGTATACCTGTTGCTGTATGCGAGAGCCTACCTTGGTGAGCGTAAAAAACGAAAAGAGTGCAGCAATAATGGTAGCCGTGCAAAATAGATTGTCGGGGTACCAGATGCGGTTATCGGGGTGCCATGCAAACATGCGCTTGAAATAATCGACCGAGGCGCGCAGGTATTCTATACGGAAAAACACCCAGCCGGTAAGTACCACCATAAAGGTATACAGAAACGAGACCTTGCCCAGCCGCCCCAGCCACCGCCCCAGAAACATACGCTCTGCCACCAGAAACGCACCATGCCATGCCCCCCATGCTATGAAGCCCCATGCGGCCCCATGCCACAAACCCGAAGCAAGGAACACCAGCCATAGATTGAAGTACAGCCGCATTTTGCTTTGTACCCGGTTGCCCCCAAGGGGTATGTACAAGTAGTTGCGCATCCAGCTACCAAGGGTTATGTGCCAGCGGCGCCAGAAGTCGGTAACAGAAGTGGCCGTGTAGGGATTATCGAAATTTTCGGGGAAGCGGAAGCCCATCATCAGTGCCAGCCCCAATGCCATGTCCGAGTAGCCCGAAAAGTCGAAATATATCTGAAAGGTATAAGCCAATGCCCCCATCCATGCGGTTACGGTACCCAGCTCGCCATACTGTGCGCCAAATATGGTATTGGCAGCCTCGCCTACTACATTGGCAATGAGTACCTTTTTACTAAGCCCCAGAACAAACCTGTAAAAACCGCGCAATCGGTTGGTAGTATTGTCGTGCAGCAAGTGGTCTTGTATCTGCCCGGCAAAGTCGTGAAAACGAATGATGGGCCCTGCTATGAGCTTGGGGAACAGCAATATATACAACAGGTAGTCGCGAAAGCGGCGCAAGGGTTGATGCAGCCCCCGGTATACGTCTACCACATAGGTAACGGTCTCGAACGTGTAGAACGAGATACCAATAGGCAGCACCACACTGGCCCACGCTATGGGCTGCAGACCTATGCCTGCCAGCAGGTGGTTGAGATTGGTGACAAAAAAGCCACAGTACTTATAATAAAAAAGCAGACCCAGATTGATACAAAGCGACGCACACAAAAGAGCAGTGCGCCGAGCACCACGAGGCTGCGCCGCCATGGTACGAACAATAAAAAAATCGGCGAGGGTGGCCCCCAGCAGGGTAACCACAAATACCGGTGCGCCCCAAGCATAAAAGAACAGGCTACCGGCCAGTATCACCCCATTCTTATACCGGGCATCTGCCAGGTAGTATACCAGCAGAAACACAGGCAGAAAGTAGAACAGAAAAACAATACTGCTGAAAACCATATACGATGATGGGGGGGGTAGCTATATGTATAACAGGTTAACGTAGGAATGGCCTATTTACGTGCCACGGCTATGATGTTTTGAGTGAAAATACCAGAACGGTTACCGGTTTCTACCATTTTCCAGAACTGCAAACGCCATACAAATAGCTTCCACAACACATACCGGATGCTGGATACAAGCCCGTGCGGAACAGGGCCTGTGGGGTAGCAGCTAACCCCCGAAAAACCTGTATTGAGCATTACCTGACTGATGGAGGTAACTGTATAGGCCATCTCGTGTGTGTAGTCGCCATAAAAGATACTGGTATAAAAGTAACCCTGCCCATTGGGTACCTGCATTATGAATTTACCTCCCTCCTTCAGTACACGGCTTATTTCTATTAGTATATCAAACACCTCGTTGCGGGTAAAGTGCTCTATTACGTCCTTGGCTATCACCACATCGTACTTCTCGCGGCTGGTGCGAAGGAATTCTATGAGGTCGCCACAGTGCAGGTTGTCTATACCCATTGCCCGGCCCTTCTCTATCTGCTCGGCCGACACATCTATACCCGCTGCATTTTTATAGCCAAGTTGCTGCATGTGGTACACAAAGTTGCCATCGCCACAACCTATGTCCAGTATACGAACATTTTTATCGGCGGGCAGGTGGCGGCCATAATAATGGTTTAGTGCGGGTGCATTTGCCTGAATTCTTTCCAGCGAATTTTCGCCATACAGGTTGCGGTTGTGCGTACTGATATAGTTATCGTAAATTATTTTCTTATACCTATCCATGTGCGTGTGTGTTCAGATGATTGATGATGTATGCGGCACGAGCATCGAGCGAGTGGTCGGCCAGAGCCCTGCGATGCCCGGCCAGCCGTATCCGTTCACGGTCGGCGGGGTGGGCCAAATAGTGTGCTATTTGTTGTGCCAGCTCTTGAGGGCCATCGAAAAAGCCTGCCTCTTCCTCTTCGCGGTAGTACAGTACAGATTCTTCGTTGCGCTCGTGCAGCATAAAACCCGATGCCCCCGGTATGTGGAATGTGCGGGAGGTAATAAGGTCGCCGGATGAGGCACCAGATACTTTCTCTGACAATATACCCAGATTGATAGTAGAACATTGTATGGCCAAAGCATACAAGTCGCCGGTTATGGGCTTGCCTTGTATACAGCTTTGTATAGCCTTTGCTGTGGCTTTGTTCCATTGGTCGCCCCATATTTTCAGATGAAGCGATGGTAAATGTTCCATCACATGGGCCAGCCATTTTTCTTTTTTGGGGCTCCATGTACCTATAAAAGAGGCATCGCAGCCAAATATCTGCCGCTCGTTATCGCCTATGTGGGCAAAGGGGCGATGAATATCGGGGTCGAAGCCATGGGGGATGAATTCGGCATTGCGTGCCCCATACTTTTCGCGCATGTCGGTGATACCAAACGTCTTAGTAGTATATACCATATCATATATGGGTATACAGGCGGGTATATGCGGGCCATGGGTGGTGGTACTTACATCGGGGTAAAAAAGCACCGGGCGGCAACCATTGGCACGGGCAAAGTGTAGTGTGTCGGGCAGCACAAATGCGCCTTTATACACTAACAACACATTCGGACGAAAAGTAAGGATGGTTTTGCGTATTGCGGCATTGAAGTCGGCAACCTGTAACGAACGTATGAGTTTCGTGGCAATTTTCGATTTCTTATCTTCGGTACGCAAGCTTACATAATAGAACTCGTCTATTACCTCTATAAAAGCACCGGCACGAGACATGGCCCTGAACAGCCCTCCGGCATTACTTCCCCTCCACAAGGGTCCGAGGCTCAGTATTCGCATATGGCTTTAAGATGGTTCTTATAGTTAAGAAAACGAGATACGTAGAGATAAAGGTAATAAATATCTGAAGGTCGGCCCCCACACCAAAAAGGGAGTAGAACAAAAGGTACCCACCCCATAGTGCCCCTAACAAGTTATGCACATCATCGAAATGAGAAGCATTCCAAAACATAGCGAGTAGCAATCCAATCAGGACACCACCAATTACAACACCAAACCAACCAAAATCGAGAAATAGCTGGCCCGGAATAGACATGTTTACCGAGTTGTTGGAACGGTTGGTGTACTGGGAGATGGTAGCCACTCCAATTTCTAATGCAAACCACGAACCAAGTTCGATAGTAGGTTTTTCCGGCCAAAGAAACCGGGGTATAAATGCATAGACAAGAGGCAAGGAGGCCTGTCCATTATAATAACCCTTCCTGTCAACCAGCTGAAATATATTAGATATTTGCGCAATATTAGAACCGCGAATCAACATGTTACCGCGATCCGATTCCTGTACTGCTACAACCGTATAAGACGGCACCACTTTTGTTATATTATCCGAACTGATAAATGCATCAATAAAGTGAGAACGATTGGCACCGAGATTACCGAAAATGGACGCAAAAAAACCCAATATAAGGATTGCGGGAATTATCCGTACCGAAAATAGAATGCGGGCACTACCAACGCCAATAAAGTATCCTCCGAAGAAGATGATGAAAGGTTCCAACAACTCGATACGTAAAAATGCCTGGAACAATGCTGCAACCACACGTGTTACACACAATATGATGGCATAATTCATGTATTTGGAAGATTTTTCTTTTCCCCATAAACGGGCAAAATAAAGCACCCCCATCTGATTGAACAATGCAAGTACTTTTTGGGCTCCACCCGAGATAAAGCCAAGGTTTACAATGTTACCGGTGATACTAAGTATCGCCATGAATATTGAGAACCTAAAAATATAGTCGATAATTAACTTATCATCCAGAATAACGGTGAGTGGTGCGAAAGACTTCTTCCCTGCCCACTCGTAACCAATGAATATAAATGTATTCCCGATGGCCCAAAGCATTGCTGAATCGGACACATGAGAAAGAATTACGTAGTTGTACATCGAATCTTGATTGAGCCCAAAAATGCCCAACCTGTAGGAGAACACCGCGTTACCAAGAGCCGTAATTGCCACCCCAATTGCGAAGGTGGACATCAGATTTAGTTTACTCTTGTGCCTTACCGAGAACGCCTGCCGATAGATAAAGCTTATGCAATGCAATATGAGCGATGCCGATATAAGTACCGGATCGCCAATAGCCGACATGAATAAATGCAACAAGAGAAAACCAAAATGAAACCCCACGTCTCGGAAAAATTACTAATGCGGCCCCATTCCGGGGCCGCAAAAACTGTGTGCTACAAAAATAACATAATAAATGAGAATGAACCGACAAGCGCAATAATACTAACTCCTTTGCCTATTGTGACATTCTTACTTAGTTGAGCGAGCGGAAGTCAACCGGCACCAGCTTGCTTACACCGGGCTCTTGCATGGTTACACCGTATATCACATCCACCGCCGCCATTGTTTGCTTGTTGTGGGTAACAATGATGAACTGCGAGTTGTCTGAGAACTTACGGATCATTTGCGTAAACTTGCCCACGTTGGCATCATCAAGCGGGGCATCCACCTCATCCAGTATACAGAACGGTGCCGGCTTGATGAGGTATATGGCAAACAGAAACGCTGTAGAGGTAAGCGTTTTTTCGCCACCCGATAGCTGTGTGAGCGTACTGGGTTTTTTGCCCTTGGGCTGGGCGTATATTTCTATACCACTATCGGCAATGTTATCGGGGTCTGTAAGACGCAGGTCGCAATTGTCCTCGGCAGTAAAGAGGGCCTTAAACACCTGTACAAAATTCTCGCGCACCAGGTCGAATGTTTCGCGGAAACGGGTGTTGGCCGTATTCTCTACCTCTTCTATGGTAGCCAGCAGCGAGTCTCGTGCGTTTACAAGATCGGCCTTCTGCTCTGCTATAAAGTCGTGCCGCACCTTCATTTCGCTATAGGCTTCTATGGCGGTGGGGTTCACCTCCCCCATATTCTCCAGCCGTTTTTTCATTCTTTCGGCCTCGCTTGTCAGCTCTTCTATGGTTTGTTCTCCGGTACGGGGTTGTTCCAGTATATCGTCCAGTTGCACCTTGAATTCTATTGACAGACGTTCGCTCATACCAGCCACCTGCACCTTCATGGTGCTTAGTTTGTCTTTAATACCCAGCAGCAGGGCATCGGTCTGTTCTTTTTCGCGGCGTTTCTGGTTCACAGCGGCCTCTTGTGCGCTTATATTGTTGCGCATTTCGTAGTAGGTTCTGTCTTTTTCGTTCAGGTTGGCTTCTTCGGCCTCTTTGCGGGTCAGTAAGTCATAGAGCTCGTTATCGCCACTGTTCAGGGTTTGGCCGGTTTCTTCCAATTGGCGGGTCACCTGAGCCAGTTGTTCGGTATTGGTGGCCACCTGCCGTTGCAGGTCGGCCAGTTGGTTAGTACGAAACTGCATTTCCTGCTTCAGGTTGTCTACCTTGCTCTGCTGGCGGGTGCCTGCAAGGTTTTGCGCATTGTATTGCTGCGTTACCGCATTATATGCCTGCTCTATGCCTGCAAATGTAGTTTCGGCTGCCTTTATCTCTTGTTGCAGCCCCTGCAAGTTGGTATTGATATCCTCCAGCACGTCGCGGGTGTCCTGTATCTGCTCGTGGGTGGCATCCAGTTGATCCTGCAATTCGGCCAAACGGCGATCGCCTGTCTGGTTCATGTGCGTAAAGTTCTCTATGCGGTGCCCTACATTCAGTACATGGTTTTGTAGGGTGTTCACATCGCGCCGGGCTTGTTCTATTGCCTTATCGTTCAGCTCCATGTTGAACCCTGCCACCAACGATTGGGTGTCGGCTATGTATTGCTTTAACTGCGAGGTGGTAGTGGTGAGTTCCTGTATCTCCTGCGCCAACCTTTCCAGATTTTTGGCACGGCCTATCTTATTGCCCTCAAACAAACCTACCGAGCCCCCGCCCAGCGTGTAGCGGCCACGTATCATTTTGCCGGTACGGCTCACCAATACGGCACCGTCGTTCAGTGGGGCATCGGGTATTGCGGCATCGTCGTCCATTATATATACATGCCCCAGCAGCTTGTGGGCCAGTGGTGCATACTGTTCGTCTACGGTTACTACATCCAGCGCGGGCACGGCACCTTGCGGTGCGGCAGCGGCAGTAACGGTATTGCCCAAGTGGTTCAGTACAAAAAAATTGGCCTTACCTTTTTTGTTGGTATCCAGCAGAGACACCGCTTTGGCAGCCTCTTGCGGGGTATTTACTATGTAGTAGTTCAGGTAGTTATCCAGCACATTCTCCAGCGCGGCACGGTATTCGTTCTTCACCACAAACACATCGCTGAGGAGAGGTGCTGTATTGTTCCAGTCTTTATTTTTCTTCAGAAACTTGATACTGTCGGGATAGCCTTCCAAACTTTCTACCAGCGACTTCAGCAAGTCGTGCTCGTTGCGGCGGCTATCCAGCTTGCGGTTCTCTTCCACCAGCTTTGCCCTCAGGCTTTCTATCTGCTCTTGACTGGCCAATATTTTGGCCTTTACCCCCTCGTGTTTTTCTATCAGGTCTTGCAGCTCTTCCTGCCGCATGGCCATCTTGTCTTCGGTATCGGTTTTTTCGGTAGTCAGTTGCGCTATCTGTGTGGTGCGCTGTGCCATTTCGGCCTGAACCTGCTGCATGCTGCGTTGCAGGTTCATGAGCGATGTATCGGCCACGGCCACCTTCTTCTCGGCATCGAAGAGGCCGCGTTGTTTTTGCTGATAGTCATTGCGCATCTGCTCCATCTGGCGGCGGCCGGCATCGTAGGCTTTGCGCTGCTCGTCGGCACTGGCACGCAAGGTTTCCAGCTCGTCCTTTATCTGGTGCAGGGTGTCGTTTTCCTCGCCCAGTTGCATTTCGGCAAACTCTATAGCGTCTTGCAAATTTTGCGTCTGCACACCGGCACCTGCCAGAAAGTCTTTCAGGTTCTTTTTGCGCTCTTCCAGATGCTCTAACCGCTGGGCGGCCAGCTTTTTGTCGCCTTCCAGTAAGCGTATGCGGTTTATCAGCTCGTTGAACTGTTTTTGCAAACCGTTCAGCTCTTGTTCTTTTTCTATCAGCTTTACCTTCTGCTGTTCTACTGCGGCCTCGCCGGTAGCTACAATGCTTTCCAGTTGGGCTTTCTTATCTGTCTCGTTGTCGTTTTGCTCGGTAAGGGCGCGGTACTGCTCGTTAAAATGTTCCAGACTGGCTTTAGCCAGTTCTATACTCACCTCTTTGTACTCGCCTTTTACCTGAAAATATCGCTCGGCTTTTTTTGCCTGACTTTCCAGTGTACGCAAGTTGTTACCTATCTCGAAAAGCAGGTCTTCGATGCGCGATATGTCTTGCTCGGTAGCATCCAGCTTTTGGCGGGCTTCTTTTTTGCGGGTCTTGTAGATAGATACACCAGCGGCCTGCTCCAGCATGCGGCGGCGGCTACCATCTTTATCTTTAATAATGTCGTCTACCATACCCAGCTCTATAATGGCATAAGAGTCGTTGCTGACACCCGTATCCAGAAACAGATTGTGTATGTCCTTCAACCGGCAGGTTACATCGTTCAGGCGGTACTCGCTCTCGCCATTTTTGTAAAACTTACGGGTGATGGTAACCGTTGTAAACTCGGTAGGCAGCAGGTTGCGGGTATTCTCGAAGGTGAGTGACACCTCGGCCATGCCCGATGCATTGCGGGTGCGCGAGCCGTTGAAGATGAGATCTTCCAGATTGTCGGACCGGAGTGCCTTTATTTTGTGCTCTCCTATCACCCACCGTATGGCATCTACTATGTTCGATTTGCCGCACCCATTGGGGCCCACAATGCCCGTAATGGGGTTATCGAGTATCACATGGGTTTTGTCGGCAAACGACTTGAACCCCTTTATTTCCAGCGACTTTAGCTTCACAACACAAAATATTTTATGGCGAGACTAACAAAAGTACACATATAAGGGCAATGTACACGAGGGGCCTGGCCAAAGCCCAAGAAACGGCTACCTGTTTTCTTAAGCTGTAGGCCAGGCAACGGGTAGCCGCTGCTTACTAATGGAATTGGGCCAGATGGTACCGTACCAGCCTTTTTTCGTACATCTGAGGCAGAGAAAAATAGAACTGAGAAGACTCTGTTACAAGACCTATGTTGCGGGCATACCGGTGTTCTTTGATGCGCCTGGTGCCAGACGGGTAGCCGGGCGGTTGGTGAAATATCTCTTGAAATGAATAGGTTTTGAAGGAACCTGCGGGCACCGTAGTGATATCATTTTTACCCCCCATTTGTTCGGTAACAATTATAGTGTCGCCCACGGCAGTATTGGGGCCAAACTGGTAGGTGCGAAAAATGTTCACAAAGTCGTTTGTGGCAAATATTATACGCCCCTTGTGGTCTACGGTATATTGCAACGAATCGCGCTGGTAACGGGTAAGATATGAGCTTGAATATTCGTGATACTGATACACATAATATCTCTTGAAATTGATAATAGTATCGCCGGCTACGTAGGCACTATCGAACCGGCCGGTAGGGTGTGCTTCTCCGTTTACGCTATCCAGTAAATAAAACTCATATATCCAGTAATTGCCGGGGGCCATGGCCGTGTAGTTGGGGTAATATGCTACGGGAGTAGCGGGTGGTACAGTTGGCGGGGGCTGAGCTATTTTATCTTTTTTGCAGGCAGTAAAGTTCAGCATGGCACATACCACTGCCGGCAGCCAAAGGCTGGTGTTTGGGGTCATTTTTGTTAGTGTTTTAGTGTATGTAGGTAACGGCACAATTTGTACAATATTGCCAAAACAATAATATACCCAATTCATCGTTGCATGTATCGGATGGGACATTCATTGTACACTACAACAATAGGCAAAAACCACTTGCAGCATTTGCTTATGTATGCAGAAAGAGCACACATAAGCAACCCCAAGCGTGCAAACATGGGGCAGACTGGGGAGTGTAATGCCCCATATATGGAATGTGGTAGCCATTCTCTACAAGCGAACGGCAATTTTGTGCATTCCTGCACCTACATGGGCATGGGCAAACTAACGGTGAATACCGAGCCATAACCGGGGGCACTGGCTACGTGTAGTTGGCCCCCGTTGCGGGTTACATACTCGCGGCACAGCAGCAAGCCAATGCCAGTACCATGCTCGCCTTCGGTACCAAAACGGCTGCGGGCACCCGTAGCCGAAAACAGGTCTTCTTTCTGCTGCACATCCATACCCACGCCATTGTCGGCAACGGTGGTGTGCACCATGCCACGGTCTACAAATGCCTTCAGCAAAACATAGCCCCCTCGTTTAGTAAATTTTATGGCATTGGCCAGCAGGTTACGAATCACAATGCCGGCCTCCTCGGGGTTGCACCATACTACGGCTTCATCGGGCACATCGGTTTCTAAAGCTATCATTTTGTGCATTGCGTCTCGTGCCAGCACATCTATTGCCTGCTGTGCCAGCGTAGCTATGCCTATGGTAGTGCGCTGTTGCGGCCCTGCCGTCATAGATGCAGTAGCCCAGCGAAATAAGTTCTCTACCAACTGTACCAGTGGCCCTGTTTGCACAGCAATGGTTTGGGTTACGGTACGTAGTTCATCTGCTGTCAGTGTTTCATCAGCCAGAATTTGTGTAGTGGCCACCAGTGAGTTGATGGGCCCTCTGAGGTCGTGCGCTACCGATGCCAGTACCTTGCTGCCAAAAGATTTGTATTGTTCCAGATCGGCAATGCGGCTTGCCTGTTTTGCTACCAATGCCAGTGTTTCATTCAGTGCAGCCGTGTGTTTAGACACATTGAAGGTGGCTACCGTCAGGGTATCGGTACCGGTAGCCGACGGGTAAAATTGCAACTCGTAATCGCACAGTTGCCCGTTACTTTTTACCTGTGCCGTAACGCTTACGGCACCGTTTTTGATGCTACCCAGTATGGCACACCTGTCTATGCCAAATAACACAAACAAGTTGCGGCCGTACAATTGATGCACCTCATTGTGCTGAGGTCCGTCGCCAGCCACAGC
This sequence comes from Chitinophagaceae bacterium, assembly GCA_021151685.1. Classification (GTDB taxonomy): domain Bacteria; phylum Bacteroidota; class Bacteroidia; order Chitinophagales; family Chitinophagaceae; genus Nemorincola. The sequence goes on along the minus strand of JAGKWS010000006.1, from coordinate 48,715 downwards.
TGCCGATAATATTTCGCCCCGCACATGAATAGTGATGATAGCAAACGATGGAATAATCTGAAAATCTATTTTGTCTGGCACACTTGTATGCCTACCATTAACAGTGTTCATTGGTTACACCTTCTGTGTTATATTGCCAATACAGGCTGGCAAGCGGCACGAATATCTCCGTTGGGTTAATTGCCTGTTGCAATGTTAATACGTACCAATTAAAAACCTTGTAGAATAAATTCGACTAAGTCCCACTCATTATTTCAGCATCTTTGTTGCGGGATTTTGATGATATGCATTTCTGATACCAGAATGCCGTGCTGTTTGACAGACAACAAACAACATAATGCAGCCATATATAATAATTGCTGACGACCACAGCATGATACGAAAAGGTATCAAGTTGTTACTGATGTCGCAGCTGGGCTACCGCAATGTAACAGAAGCCGGTAGCTGCAACGAGTTGATGAACGAGCTGAAAAAGAACCAGTGCAGCCACCTGATACTGGATGTCATATTCTCGGACGGCACTGCGCTGGAGGTTATTCCGGGCATCAGGGAATTGTATCCATCGTTGCGCATAATGGTATTTTCTATGCAACTAACAGAAGTGTATGCCGAGGCATTCAAACAATATGGTGTGGAATACTACCTCAATAAGTCTACCAACGAAGATGATACCCTGCAATATATTCGCCGGTTTCTCAACAATGAATCGTTCAAACCCGCACAAAGCCTGGCAGCAAGCGCGCAAAACCCGTTCACACTTTTGTCGCCACGCGAACTGGAGATACTGCACTACCTGCTGAACGGGCACAAAACTATAGACATAGCACAAAACCTGAACCTGAGTAACAGTACGGTATCTACCATCAAAAAAAGAATACTGGAAAAAACCGATACACAATCTACAACCCAGCTATTGGAGCTGGCATTGTTATACAACATCAGTTTTTAATGCAACTGACGTGCCAACTACTTACCAAACTCGGCTATCTGCACATGTATACACACAACGCTACCACACTGCTATTTACCATACCTAAATCTTTACTGGGGTCATGGCAAATAATATCGCTCATTTCTATACTTGCCTTTATACTTACCTACAGCATTCTGAAAGTGATAATGAAGCAATTGTTGATAAAGCAGAAAATCTTCAAATTGCTCATTGAACGAAAGGCCCGCGAAATAACCCAAAAAACCGACGCGCTGGAAAAAAATATGCTGGTGCAAACACGCCTTATCTCCATCATCAGTCACGACATCATTACCCCGCTGCGGTTTATACACGTAACCAGCAAGGCCCTGCTGGACAATAAACAACGGCAGGAGGATGAACTACAAGACGAAATGTTGCAGGAGATATCGAACACTGCTAAAGAGCTGGAACTGCTGTCTACCAACATTATGAACTGGATAAAGTACCAGAACGAGAACAGAAGACTGGTAAAAGAAGCCTTTGACCTGCACGAGATGGCCAACCAGATATTCAGCATATTTCAGGGACTGGCCCGGCAAAAACGCATCAGATTTGTGAACGAAGTACACACGGGTGTAGTTCTGTACCAATACATGGAACCTGTGAAAATAGTACTGTATAACCTGATACTGAATGCGCTGAATTTTACCGAAAAAGGCAATATAACCATAAGCGGGGGCAATGCACAAAGAGGTATACTGCTAAAGGTGCAGGACGAGGGCGTGGGTATGACCGCCGAGCAGATAGAAAACGTGATGTCTGATACGTTTGTAGTATCATCGGCCACTATAGACAAGCGCAAGGGCAATGGGCTGGGTTACATCATCATTAAAGACATGCTGAAACTGGTTGATGCCCGGTTCATCATCAAAAGCAAGAAGAACATGGGCACCATGGTCACCATTTTCTTCCCCAATAACGAGCCTGAAGTGCTACCCGCCAAAAGCCAGCGACTGCCTACCGGGCAGACTTCATAGCCTTTACCTTTTGCACGGTATCATCTGCCATCAGGGCGCGGTATTCATTGGTGTGGCAGGCTATAAGGGCAATTTTACCATCTGCATCGGCATATATGCCCCAGCCATACCGCTTGGTAAGTGGCGATGCCCTGAAACAGGCCTGCCCCTTAGAGAAAAATACCTTTCTTGCCTCTTCTACATCGGCGCGGCCTATATCGGCACGTTGCGCATGCACCATAAACAGTACATCGTCTGATGTGTAGCGATATGGGTTCTCTATCAACAATTCATATTGCAGGTTGGCAACTGTTTTTTTGTCCTTTACCAGTGGTACCACTGCGGCTGCAACCGGGCTATCGTCCGCAATCAGTATCAGCGTATTGGCATAGTTGGTGGTGTGTGTTTTCATAAAATTGTATGTATGGCAAGGGTAATTCTGTTGGTGCAAATATAACAAAGCCATCTGTACTACCTTTGTTGGTGCAATATGGAAACCATCTTCAAGCACCAACTCGACAAAGGCAATCACCCGCATACCACACTGAAAAAGGCCGAATATGACCAGTGTACTTTTACCGGCTGCACACTTACCAGCATTGCGGGCAGCAGGTTTATAGACTGCACCTTTGAAGCCTGCAACCTGAGCCTGTGCGATATTACCGGCACCAGCCTGCAAGGTGTACATTTCAAAAACTGCACCATGCCGGGCCTGCGCATAGACACCTGCGATGCGTTTGGGTTCTCGGTACACCTTCATCACTGCCAGCTAACCAACAGCGTGTTTTATGACCGCAAAATCGGCAAAACCAAATTTCACCATTGCCAACTGATGGAGTGCGACTTTACCGATGCCGATTTGTCTCAGGCCGTTTTTGACGACTGTGACCTTACCGGAGCAATTTTCGACAACACCAATCTGGAAAAAGCCGACCTGCGTGGTGCCCGCAACTATAGCATAGACCCTATGCGCAATAAAGTAAAGAAGGCGCACTTCAGCCTACCCTATGTAGTGGGGCTTTTAGATACATTTCAGATACGTATAGACCAATAAAACAACAACAATATGAGCGAAGAGTGGAAAAAACGCTGGAACGACCGCTATGCTGAAACCGGGTTTGCCTATGGCACCGAACCCAATGAGTACCTGCGGCAACAACTGGCGCACCTGAATGCGGGCAACATATTGTTTCCGGCAGAGGGCGAAGGACGCAATGCGGTTTATGCTGCCACCATGGGCTGGAAGGCTACAGCCTTCGACATAAGCAGCGAAGGGCGCAACAAAGCCATGAAGCTGGCCGCTGCACGCGGTGTGTTGATAGATTATAAAGTAGGCGAACTGCACCAGTTAGCCTTTCGCCCGGCATCTTTCGATGCACTGGCACTGATATACGCACACTTCCCCGCTGCACTGAAGCCCGTTCTGATACCGCAATTGCTAACGCTGCTGAAGCCGGGCGGCACCCTCATTTTCGAAGCATTCAGCCGTAAAAATCTGGATTATGTGGCACGCAACCCACAAGTAGGTGGCCCGAAAGAGCCCGATATGCTGTACACCACTACCGAGCTGGAAACGTACCTTACCGGCTACCATTTTACCGAACTGGCCGAAACCGAGGTAACGCTACAAGAAGGGCTATACCACAATGGCGTGGGTTGTGTAGTGCGCTGTGTGGCTACCAAGCCTGTATAAACACTACTATCAAAAGACAAACGGGAGCCGTGCATACCGCATGGCTCCCGTTTATATATACAGCATACGCTGCTTTGCGTGCTTACATCTTTTCTATAACCACTGCGCTGGCACCGCCACCGCCGTTGCATATACCAGCGGCTCCGTAGCGGGCATCGTTCTGATGCAGTACATTGATGAGCGTAGCCAGTATGCGGGCACCGCTACAACCCAATGGGTGCCCCAATGATACAGCACCACCGTTCACGTTCACTTTGGCAGGGTCCAGATTCATTTTCTGGCTGTTTACAATACCCACTACGCTGAATGCTTCGTTCAGCTCGTAGTAGCTGATGTCTTCCATCTTCAGGCCAGCCTTGGCTACTGCCTTGGGCACAGCCAGCGATGGCGATGTGGTGAACCACTCGGGTGCCTGCTCGGCATCGGCATAGCCAGCTATACGGGCTATTGGTTTCAGGCCCAGTTCTTCGGCTTTCTCTTTGCTCATCAGCACCAGTGCAGCAGCACCATCGTTCATGGTACTGGCATTGGCAGCAGTTACGGTACCGTCTTTAGAGAATGCGGGGCGCAAGCCGGGTATTTTATCAAACTTCACATTCCATGGTTCTTCGTCTTTGGCAAATATTACCGGTTCGCCTTTTTTCTGTGGCAGTTCTACCGGTACTATCTCTGCTTCAAACTTACCGGCAGTGCTGGCCGCCTGGCTGCGTTTGTAGCTTTCTATAGCAAACTCGTCCTGAGCTTCGCGGCTTATGTTGCACTCGCGGGCACACATATCGGCAGCATTGCCCATGGCATAGTTATGGTACACATCGGTCAGGCCATCCTTGGCCAAACCATCTATCATGGTAGCATTGCCATATTTGTTGCCCCAGCGCAGGGTATCGCTGTAGAAGGGTACATTGCTCATGCTCTCCATACCACCGGCTACTACCACATCGGCATCGCCCAGCATTATGGCCTGTGCGCCCTGCATTACAGCCTTCATGCCGCTGGCACACACTTTGTTTACAGTAGTGCAGGGTACATTGTCTGGCACACCCGCAAACCGAGCTGCCTGACGTGCTGGTGCCTGACCGAGATTGGCCTGCAACACACAACCCATTATTACTTCATTTACCAGAGCGGCATCTACACCTGCCCTTGCCAGTGCACCCTTAATGGCTACTGCACCCAGCTTTGTGGCAGACATATCTTTGAGCGAACCGCCCCAGCTACCCATGGGTGTACGCACGGCCGAAACTATATACACTTCTCTCATCATGCTTTCTTTTAAAAGTGGTGCAAAGGTACCAAAATTTGCACATATGGTGGTACGCTGCACTGGCCTGCATTTCCGGCAAGGGGTTGGTAAACAAAACTGGTAAAACAGTTGATTGTACTACCGCCAACACGATACTCAACAGGCACACTCTGTCAGAAGAATGAAAGATAGTGCCTATCCTCTGCATTCATACCTAAGGGCAATGCCGGCCATTGTTTGCCGTATATACTTCGTTACTCTATTTGTGTAGAGTACCAGAATGTGGTACAGCATTAATGTTTGTTGCTGTATCACTGTCAACTTATCAACCCCAACTGAATGGCCTTTTTTACCAGACCGGCAGCGTTTTTTACGCCCAGTTTCATCAGTAGGCTCAGCCGGTAGTTGTCTATGGTTCGCTTACTCAGAAACAGTTTGTTCGCTATTTCCTGGCTCGTCATATCGGCGGCCACCAACTGCAATATTTCCTTTTCCAGACGTGTTACCACCGGTGGCTGGGCATATGCGTTTTTTATCTGCAAATTATCGTGTAGCAGCTTGTCCTTCAGCATTGGCTCCAGATACAGTTCTCCGGCACATACCGTCTTAATGGCCGTTATCAAAATAGATTCATCGGCAGTTTTCAGCACGTATCCGTCTGCGCCCTTTTTCAGCATATTGCGCACATAAAATACATTATCAAAATTTGTCAGCACCAGTATCTTCACCTGCGGGTACTCCTGCTTTATCTTTTCGGCCAGTTCATCGCCCATAGCATCGCCAAGCTGTATGTCCAGCAGCAATATATGGGGCTGGTGGTGGGCTATACCTGCCAGTGCCTGCGCCATACTGGTATAGGCACCGGTTATTTCCATATCGGTACAGTTTTCCAGCACATGCCGCAAGCCGGTTATTACCAGTGGGTGATCGTCGGCAATGGCAATTTTTATGGGTGGGTTGCTACTATTCATTGCATATGGCGGGGCATGCCCCTTCTATTTTTCAGTTCTGTTATTCATAATGGCCTTTACCTCAAACTCTATGTACACAGTTGTTCCGGCATCTTTGCCAGACCTTAGTGTATAATGCCCTTCGTGGCTTAGTATACGTGCTTTCAGGTTTTTCAGCCCTATGCCTTCTGTTACATTTTGCGTATCAAAACCGGTGCCATCGTCCTCTACACTCACCGTCAGGTAGTCTTCCAGCATCATTATCTGCACCATGCAGTGGGTTGCCCCGGCATGTTGCAGCACATTTTTCACCAGCTCCTGCACTATGCGGTACACATTCAGCTTTAGGTCGGCGGGCATCCAGTCGAAGTTGCCCAAATGCTGAAACGCTATCTGCACGGTAGTACCCGCCTGCATATCGCTGCAATAGGTGCGTATAGCATCGGTTATGTCTTGTCTTTGCAGTACCTCGGGCATCAGGTTGTGTGCAGTTTTTCGTATTTCGTCGCCCATCTTGTCCAGCAAGCCTATCGCCTCGGCATACCGTACAGATGCCGCTATGGCTTCATTTTCGTGGCGTAGTGCCATAAAGCGCATCTTGGTGGCACTCAGCATGCCACCTATACCATCGTGCAGGTCTCTTGCCAGCCGCACCCGTTCATTCTCTTCGCCCTGTACCACTCCTTTTAGTATGCCTATGGTATTTTGCTGTTGCAGCAATCGTATTACATTGGCCTGTTTCTGCCGGCTTATGTAGTACAGCGATGCCAGCAACATACCCAGCAGCATTACCACCCCCAGTATAGCACCTATCCACAAGTTTTTGGTGGTCAGGTTATGTTGCTGTCGTGTTATCAGCAATTCGTTGTGGGCTATTTGTGCATCCTTGGCTGCCGTCTCGTACCGGGCTTCGGCAAGTGTTACCTCTTGTACTCTCGATGCATTTACCAGTGTATCTTTCAATGCTATCAGGCTATCTGTTACTGCCAGTGCTTCTTTGTAGCGGCCGGTTTGCCGGTATATACGGGCCAGTGTGGCGTATCCTTGCACGGCCCTGTCTTTCGTGTTCGATCGTGTATTTTCCTGTAGTGCCGCTTTCAGCACCTGTTCGGCCTCGTTGTACTGCTTCATTTGCCGCAAGGCTTCGCCCAGTGTATAGGCAGCCCCCAGCGTTATGAATGTGTACTTGTTTTGGGCTACCATCATGCCATGGCGTGCCTTCTCTGCGGCTTGTTCATACCGGCCCATTTGCAGGTATACTGCTGCCATGTTCACCTCGGCCAGTACCAGAAACCGCAACCGTTTACCGTTTGCGGGGTCCATTCTTTGTGTTATGGTCTCTACTTCTTCATAATACTTCAGTGCGCTGTCTGGCATTAGCTTCCGCTCGTAATAGTTGCCTTTGTTGATGAGTATGCCCGCCAGTAGCATATCGGCCCGGCCAAGTGTTATCTGCTCATTGCGCGATAGGGCTTCGCCCTTGTTCAGGTATTGCAGCACCTTATCATCCTGCTGCATACGCGATGCCAGATTGGCCAGATTGGTGTACACATTAATGGCCGCCTTCCATGTATGCGTATCTACCTGTGGCAACCCCTGCAAGGCAGTAAAATAGGCTGCCGATGCCCCTACGTAGTTGCCCTGCAAAAAATGAATGACTCCTTCCAGATTGCGGCTGAAGGCAATCTGCGCCCTATCGCCAGACTGTTGTGCAAATGCCTGCGCCCTTCGGCAAAAGTCCATCGCTTCGGTATACCGGCCCATATCGCAATGCCGCGACCCTATGGCACACAATGCCGTTGCCGACCCCAGTGCGAAATTGCCGGCAGCACTCTGCCTGGCGGCCTCGGCAAACAGCTTTATGGCACTATCGGGTACTGCCTGCATATTGGCCGCCCGTATCAGCCCCATTATAGCTGCTGTGTCGGTACCGGGCTTCGGCCCGGCATGTACCTGCGCAGGGCACAGCTGGCTGCAAAAGACAGCTACAATGCTCATCAGTACTGCTATTACTATCTTTTTTGCCCACATGGTCATAAACAATATTAATGATGACTACCGGCATAACTGCCAACATTAACCAAAAGGATAAACACACAAATTAAATACCAACACCCCGTAGCAGAATAGAGTATAAATACCCTTTCCATATTTGGCAATAGTACCCTAAACTATACCATATGCCCCCAATACTTTTGTTGGTGTATCTGTTGTAAAAACCAAATCTATCAACAATAAAAACCAAGCCATGAAATCATCAATCACACTTTGGGCAGCATGTTTTTTTGCCCTGTTATCGCCCTTGCTACAAGCACAAACCATGGTGGTGCGTACCGTTGCCGGCAACGGTACTATAGGCTTTGCCGGCGATGGCGGGCCTGCTACTGCCGCTATCTTCAACAACCCTACCGATGTGGCTACCGATGCCGCCGGCAACCTCTACATTGCCGACCAAAGGAACCACCGCATCCGCAAGGTAGATGCCGCCACAGGTATCATTACCACCATAGTGGGTACCGGTGCCATGAGCTCATTTGGCGATGGCGGCCCAGCCATAGCGGCCTCGCTTTGGTACCCCAGCGAGGTGGCCGTAGACGGGCTGGGCAACATCTACATATCAGAGCAGATTGGCCACCGCATTCGCAAGGTAGAGGCGGCTTCCGGCACTATATCTACCATTGTTGGGGGTGGTACCAGCAATTTTTACGAAGGCATGCCCGGCACCGCCCTGCATGCATCTTTCAGGCCGGCAGGACTAACGGTAGACCATGGCGGCAGTTGTTATTTTATAGATGATACCATCTCTCGCATTATACGGTGCGATGCCGTAACAGGCATGCTTACCACGGTTGCCGGCACGGCCATTCCGGGCTTCAGCGGCGATGGTGGCCCCGCTACCAGTGCCCAACTCAACAACCTCAATTTTTATCCGGGCATCAGCATTGCCCTTGGCTCGGCCAATGATGTGTACATATCAGACGTTGCCAACTATCGCATCCGAAAGGTGTCGCCTCTGTCTGGCATCATCAACACCTATGCCGGCACTGGCAGTCCATCTACAAGTGGCGATGGTGGGCCTGCTACTATGGCGGGCCTGCATTTGCCCAACTGTAGTACTACAGACAATGCCAATAACCTGTACTTTGCCACCTACAACACCATCAGGCGTGTAGATGCGCTTACTCAGGTTATTACTACCGTAGCAGGTGGCGGTATGTCTATGGCCGATGGGGTTGTGGCTACTACAGCCCGCATCTACAGTCCGGCAGGTATGGCCGCCAATAGTGCCGGCAATGTGTACTATACCGATGCCCAGGGCTGGGTAAGGGTATTGTCGCCGGGTTGCAGCACGGTATCGGCCGGCGTTATTACCGGCCATACCACCAGCTATTGCGATAGCGCTGTACTTACTTTGTCTCTGGCGGGGGCCAGCACAGGTGCCGATATCACCTGCCAGTGGCAACAATCGGCCGATAGCGTTGTATGGACAGCAGCAGGCAGCGGCCCAACACTGTCTCATACGCTGTATACCACTACTTACCTCCGGGCTATTATCACCTGCACATCGGGCAGCCTTGCCGATACGTCTATACCCGTTACAATCCACATTACCCCCTCTCCTGTAGCGGGTAGTATTTCGGGTAGTAGTATGTTATGCCCCGGCACCAGCACCCCCTGGAGCGGTACCGTGGCTACAGGTATATGGGCCAGCAGTGCTCCAGGAATAGCCGCTGTTGCGGCCGACGGTACTGTAACAGCTATAGCAGTTGGCACGGCAACCATTACCTACAGTGTATCCAACAGTTGTGGTACCGCCATGGCCACCGCAATTGTTACCGTAAATGCACTGCCCGATGCCGGCACCATTACCGGCTCGCTTGTTTTGTGTCAGGAATTGGGCACAGCACTTACCAGCACGCAGCCCGGTGGTAGCTGGCTCAGTGCAGCACCATCTGTAGCGTCGGTATCGGCCGGGGGAGTGGTTACGGGTATAGGTGCAGGCACCGCAACCATTTCGTATACCGTAGCTACCAGTTGCGGCACGGCAACAGCTACTGCCGTGGTGACCGTGAATACAGCACCAGAGCCCGGCAGCATCACCGGGGCCGATACGGTATGCGCCGGCAATACGCTCGGCCTGTCTAACCCTGTTACCGGTGGTATATGGTCGTCTTCAAATGGCACCATTGCCTCAATAAATGCGGCCGGAATAGTAAGCGGACTCGCCGCTGGCTCCACACAAATCACCTATGCTGTCACTAATGACTGCGGCACCACCTATTCCGTAAAAACCGTGTATGTACTGCCTGCATCGGCATGCCTTACACCGGTTTTTACGCCCGCCGCAGCAGGGCAGCCATTGGTATACCCCAATCCGTCTGATGGCAACTTCAGTTTGCTGCTACCGGGTAACGGTATAGATTTGGCAATCATCAGCATCACCAATACACTGGGTAGTGTTGTGTACCGTGGCACTTTCCCCACTGGCGTGGTCAGCCGGTTACAATTGCCACTGCCAGCAGGCGTGTATATACTGTGTGCCAGTACCCCAACCACCGTATTCGCTATGACCATTACCACCATACCATAACCAGTACTGCTATAAATACAAAGGGCATCTGCGGTTTGCAGATGCCCTTTGTGCATACAAATAGGTATGTTCTATTATTTATTGCATAGCCTTATTAATGAGGCGCACCATCAGGTCGTTCAGTTTCTCTACCTGATAGTCGCCCACACTGGCCTCCAGATGGTCGTTACCTACGCCACTATCATCGGTTATAAATACATAAGTACCGCCTGTAGACAAGGCCATAGAGCGCATCAGGTATTCGGTCTCTTTGTCTATGCCCGATGCCGTGATGGGTATAATGCGTATACCCGCTGCTGCGGCAGCCGTTACCGACTTTTGCAGGCTGGCAATTACATCCTGCTCGTGATGCGGTGGTGCATCCAGTAGCAGAAACAGAATGCGACTACGCGAGCTGTTGCTCCATTGCAGCCTGGTAACGGCCTCATCCAGCGCAGTGTGTACCGCCTCGGGAAAATCGCCACCGCCACCGGCGGCCTGCCGGTTAATGAAGTCCATTGTCACATTTATATTCTCGGTAAAACCCGAACTGCGGGTCAGGTATTCATCGCCCTGGTCGCGGTAAAAGAGTGCCGACGTGGCAATGGTTGCGTTCGGGTTGGCCGACTTTACCCGCGATATCACATTATTCAATTCGGTTTTCAGGTAGCTCATTTCATCGCCCATAGAGCCGGTAGCATCTACCACCAGTGCTATCTCGGCACGGTTGATGTAGCTCTTCTGCATGGCAGTAATGCGGTTGATGCCATCGGCATACATCCTTACGCCGGTATAGGTTACCAACCCATTGTCTATCTCTATGGTAAGACCAGCGGTATCGGTGGTGGTAGTTTTCTGTGTCAGTCCTATCCACAATTCTGCCTTACCCTTATTGTCGGTGGTGGTTTTGTAAATGTCTGTTCCGTTGCGTTTCAAGGCCACCGGTGCATTTACTATCGGGGCTCCGATATCGTTGGTTACCAATACCGATATACGGTTGTTGTTGTAAAAACTCCAGTACGATGGCATGCCCTTAAAATCGGCCTTCTGTCCCAGATTGAGCCAAAAAGACCAGTTATCCAAATCGCTCCACTCGCCGGCAGTAATGATGCCCGCCTGCCCATTGCCCGGCAAGCCACGCCCTGTACCGCCCGATGAACTGGCAGACCCGGGCGATACATCGGCTACCTTTTTAGAACAACCAGTTGCCACCATGGCCACTGCTAACAGAGAATAAAGAATACGCTTCATGAATGTGTTGTATTTGGAGGATGTTTATGTCAATAGACGCTAAAAACGTGCCATTCGCGAATATATTGCGTTACCATAATATTATATTATATAAAGAGGTAGTACAGATTTGTTGTGACGCAGTTGGCAAAAGAATATGCAAGCGGGCGCATATTGCGTTAATTTTGCCGCATGGCAGAGGTATATAAGTCGGGTTTTGTAAACATATTTGGCGCACCCAATGCGGGGAAGTCTACCCTGCTGAATTTGTTGCTGGGCGAGCGGCTGGTGATTGTGTCGCCCAAGGTGCAAACCACGCGCCACCGCATATTGGGTATCCTCAGCGAGCCCAATTATCAGATTGTGTTCTCGGACACGCCCGGCATTATAGAGCCCAAGTACAAGCTGCACCAAAAAATGATGATGCAGGTAAAAAGTGCGCTGGAGGATGCCGATGTGGCCATACTGGTACACGACATCAACGAACCGGCCGAAAATCTGGAAACAATTGTTGCCAGCCTGAAGCTGAAAGTACCTGCCATACTACTGCTGAACAAACTGGATGCCATGAAGGAAAAACCCATGGCCGACAAACTGGTGAAGCAGTACCGCGAGACTTATAAGAACTGGAAGGTACTGGGCATATCGGCCAAGACTGGGCTGAATACCGACAAGATAATGCCACTGGTACTGGAAATGCTACCAGAGGGAATGCCCTTCTACCCGGAAGATAGCATATCGGACAGGAACGAACGCTTTTTTGTGGCCGAGATGATACGCGAGCAGATATACACACTGTACGAGGAGGAGGTACCCTACCATGCGGCAGTATTGGTACAGTCATTCGAGGAAAAACCCACGCTCAACGTTATAAAGGCCGACATTATAGTGAGCCGCGAAACCCAAAAGGTGATACTGATAGGCAAGGGGGGCTCTATGATAAAACAACTGGGTATAAATGCCCGAAAGGCTATGGAGGAGTTTCTGCAAAAGAAAGTGCATCTGGAGCTGTTTGTGAAGGTACGCCCCAAGTGGCGCGACAATGACATATACCTGCGCGAGTATGGCTATAATTGATGAGCAGAATGTAGTAATACAGCCCTTGCGCAAAACATGGTACAAGGGCAAGGTGGCCGCCATAGACATGCTGCGGCTGGATGCACTGCACCCCGTAGTATCGGGCAATAAATGGTATAAACTACGCCTGAATCTGGCACGGGCTGCCGACCTGCACCTGAAAACGGTAGTGACATTTGGTGGCGCATGGTCCAATCATCTGGTGGCAACCGCCTATGCAGCACGCCACTTTGGGCTGGCCAGTGTGGGGCTGGTAAGGGGCAATGGCACCATAACACCATCGCTACAGCAATGCCGCGACTATGGTATGGAAATCATCTTTATCTCGCACGATGATTTTAAGAACCGCCACCTACCCGGCTATACCGAGGAATTGGTAAAACACTTCGACGACCTGTACATAATACCCGAAGGTGGTGCCAACGAGCGGGGCCGCACCGGGGCGGGGCTCATCAACCGTTTTGTGGCGGGCAAGTATACCCATGTGGCACTGGCCGTGGGTACCGGCACTACTATGGCAGGGCTACGCAACAGTACACCAGCCACACAGTATATGATAGGTTTTGTACCCATGCCACGCACAGAAGAACAAGCCACCTACATTACCGACCATACTACCGGCAAAGACGGCACATGGCATATGGAGGCAGACAAAACTTTTGGCGGCTTTGGCAAATGGAATAACGAACTATTACAGTTTATGAACGATTTCTATGCCGAAAACGCCATTCCGCTGGATGTGGTATATACCGGCAAAATGATGTACCGGCTACAGGAAATGCTGAACGACCAATACTTCAACAGCACAGACCGTATACTATGCATACATAGCGGTGGCTTGCAAGGCAATGCATCGGTACAGGAGCATCTGGTATATGGCAAGTAGTGGTTCTAACAGCTACTTTTGGCGGTTTTTGCTTGGGTAGCGACCCTTGGGGCGATCTTCTTCAAATATACCCTGAAACAGCAGCTTGTTTTTTTTGTTGTACACGCTGCCACGGCCATTCTTTACACCGTTCTTCCACTGGCCCACATACTTCTTGGCCCTCGGGCAGTATTTTATAGTGTACTTAGCCTTGGGCGATGAGATGTAATAGTTGCCATAACCATCCTTTACATCATTTTCAAAGTGCCCATCATATTTGTCGCCATTGTTCCAGTAAAACAGGCCATTACCACTCTTCTTATCTTTTACCCATGGCCCCTCGTAGCGGGCACCATTCTCGTAGTAACATATGCCGCGGCCGTGGCGCATATCGTTCTCAAAATGCCCCACATATTTATCTCCGTTGGGCCAGTAGTACACCCCCTCTCCGGTACGGCTTCCGTTTACATAGCCCCCTTCGTAGCGTTCGTCATTGGTCCATATGCAACTACCGGTTCCATTCATGGTATCGCGGGCAAAGTCGCCCTCGTAGCGGTTGCCGCTTTTCCAAAAATATTTACCCTTGCCTTGGCGTATGCCGTTGTGCCATTCGCCCTCGTACCGGCTGGTATCGGCATAGTACATGGTGCCTGTGCCATGCATGGTGTCGTTTGCAAACTCGCCTACATACTTATTGCCATTGGGCCATATGCAGGTGCCATAGCCATTTTTTTTACCATTCTCTTTCGGCCCATCGTATGCGTATGTACCGGGTGCCACCTGTGCCACGGCACATCCTGCCCACAACATTATTATGGTCATTATCCATTGCCTTGCCTGCATCATACGCTTGTTCGTTTTTTAAGTGTTACGGGGTGTGGGCCGTAAAATTAGCAAAACATGCCGTACGGCCATCCGGCTACATAGCCATATCGCACACCGTTCGGTGCAAAACTGGTACTTTACCGCTGTGTCAGCAGTTCGTTCCAGTTATATTCTGCTGGTTGCCAGTGCTTTTTCAGCAACTTGCCTGCTATGTCTATATTACTGTAAAAATTCAGTTTTTCCTGCATCAGCACATGCATTTGTATCATATCGCTGTAGGATACTATATCTTCCCAGCAGCGGGTATGAAACTGTTGTATAAACGATGCCAGCAATGGGCGCACCTCCTTCAGGTTCCAGTAGTGCAGTATAGCAGGCGCAGCGGCCTTTATGTGGCCCGCCTGCCTGAAGTAGACCGAAAATGCAAACTGCTCTACCACATGTTTGGGAAACTTGGGGTACTCGGTATCGGTAAAGGCCAGCACATCTTCCAGCAACATGCGGTGCAGGGTATTGAACCCCAACACTCCGGCATTCCACATGGCAAGATCCCACAGCGGTTTGCCAGCTACAAGCATGGGGGTATTGTCGTGCAGGTAAGTGTCCAGCTTGGCCAGTATGGGGTTGGCCCGGCGGCTCACCACATCTTCCATTACATGCATATACAACTCGCCCCGGCGCGCCGCGGCAAATATGGGCTCTACCGGTTTCAGAAATACCACATCGGTGTCGGCATACAGTACATTACCACTGTGGCTTCGGGTAAAGTCCAGCAGCACCTCTATCTTCACCCGGTGCACAAAGTCTATAGCCCCACGCCATTGGTGCAGCAAGGCATCATCTACTTTGCGGAAGTTGATTTTCAGGCCCGGATTGTGGAACTGTGCAAACCACTCCGGCTTGTCGGTATATATCCACACCTCGGTGTTGGCCGGCCCAAGGCCACCATACACACGAGAGAGAGAAAATAAGGCATAGGCGCACTCGCAAAAAATGCCCTCATTGCCATAACATTGAAATACTATGTAATTTGCCTGTTGCTCCATTTTAGTGATTCATCGATGCCCGGACGGTGGATGGATGTGCGGGACCGGCACTACCTATACAAGTTTAAGCAGTTTTTTGCATAAAAACGCAATAATATACAAGTCATCTATGCTTTAGATGGCCATAAATGTCTCGGGGTCGTTGTCCAGAAAACGCTCTGCGGCTACCAGACGGTAGTGCAACACCTCATCGGCAGCCATAAAAGAGGCCGACTGACGGAAGGCAGCATGCAAACGCTCTAAGGCCGGAGAAGACTGATGCGGGCGGCGCATATCCAACGCCTGTGCCGCAGTAAGCAGTTCTATGCCCAGCACCCGCTGCACATTCAGCAAAACTTTGCGCAGCTTCACGGCTGCGTTGGCACCCATGCTCACATGGTCTTCCTGCCCGTTACTACTTACAATACTATCGGCCGATGCCGGCGTACAATATTGTTTGTTTTGGCTTACTATGGCGGCGGCAGTATATTGGGCTATCATAAAGCCACTGTTCAGGCCGGCATCGGGCGCAAGAAATGGTGGCAAACCACGCTGACCGCTGATGAGCAGGTAGGTGCGCCGCTCCGATATATTGGCCAGTTCGGACATAGCAATCGTCAAAAAATCGGCATGGAGGGCCAATGGCTGCCCATGAAAATTACCCCCGCTCATTATTGCATCCTCATCATGAAACACAATGGGGTTATCGGTTACCGAGTTTACTTCGGTTTCAGCTACACGCATTACGGTATCTATCACATCGGCCGTGGCACCATGTACCTGTGGCATGCAGCGGAAAGAGTATGGGTCTTGCACCTGTGTTTTCTCCAGCTCTTGTATACCACTGCCTTGCAACCAATTGAGTATGCGTGCGGCAGTCTCTACCTGCCCCTTGTGGGGACGTATACGATGCAGCGGACTGCGGAAAGGTTCATTTTTTGCATTAAATGCATCGGCCGAGAGTGCGCCTATTGCATCGGCCCATGCCGACAGGCGGCGGGCTGTGAGTAATGCCCATGTTATATGGGCACTCATAAACTGGGTACCATTCAGCAAAGCCAGCCCTTCTTTGGCGGCCAGAGCCATGGGTTGCAGCCCTGCCTGTTGCAGTGCATCTGCGGCTTGCATGCGCTGCCCGTTGTAATATACCTCGCCCTTGCCAAACAATGGCAGGCACAGGTGCGCCAATGGAGCCAAATCGCCCGAGGCACCCAAAGAGCCCAACTCGTATACTACCGGGGTAATGCCCAAATTGTAGAAATCGGCCAGACGCTGCACTATTTGGGGGCGTACCCCACTATAACCCTGCCCCAGTCCGTGTACCTTCAGCAGTAGCATCAGGCGCACTATATCGGCAGGCACTTCATCGCCCATGCCGCAGGCATGCGAGCATACCAAATTTTCCTGTAGCGCAGCAAGGTCGTTATCGCTTACCCGCACATTGCACAAAGAGCCAAAACCTGTATTGATGCCGTAGTGCGTGCCACCGGCCTTCAGTTTTTCCTCCAGCCAGTTGCGGTTGTGCTGCATACGTGCGTCAGCCGCTGCGGGAATATCAATACGTTCTATGTTGCCACGCAACTGCTCTATGCACAAATGCTCTGGTAATTCCATGTACTATTACAATATTTTGAAAATGATACTATTTAGTGTTCAATACACTACCCACTACTTAAAGAGTCTGAAGATATCGAGCCCGTTGGCATACACCATAAAGCTGAGCAAGATGATGAGCCCAATGGATGTAGCCCGTTCCATTATCTTTTCATTTACCTGCTTGCCGGTTATAATCTCCCACAGCAGAAAGATGACATAACCACCATCCAGCCCCGGTATGGGTAGCAGGTTCATAAAGGCCAGAATAACGGATACAAATGCCGTCAGCATCAGGAACTTTTGCATATCGAACTCGGCAGGGAATATCTTGCCAAAGCTGATGATCCCCCCCATGCTTTCGCTCACCTTTATTTCTTTAGAGGTAAACAGCATACCAAAGCTCTGCACATACTCTACAAACTTCTCGTAGGTATATGAGAACCCCTTACCTATTGCTTGTACCGGGCCATAGTTTATCTTCTCCAGCGCAAAGTAACGCTCGGCATCCAGATGCCTTTTGAAACCCAGCTTGCGGGTTTCCGGCAGCTTTGTGCTAAGGTCTACCCGCTGGCCTCCACGCATTACCGTCATTACAATATTTTGCCCACCCAGCGATAGTACCTGATGATCGTACTGGTCTATAAATTCGGCAGGCAGGTTGTTCAGTGCTATCACACTATCGCCAGCCTTCAGGCCCATTTTTTCGGCCTCACTACCCTTCATCACCTCTTCTACCACCAGAGGCATACGGGGACCTATAAAACCCACCGCCTTGGGGCGAGATATAATAGTATGAATGATACCCTCCTTTATTGGCAGGTCCATTTTTTGTCCATTACGTTCCACCGTTACCTTGCCACCTTCGGCCTGCACTATCATGGGGCGTATATTCTCGAACCGGGTTACGGGTTTGCCGCCTATGGCTATCAGCTTATCGCCACTTTGTATACCCATAGACTCTGCCGTACTATCGGCCATAATGCCATAGCGGGCATTGGCTACCGGCAAGTATTCCTCGCCATATATACCAAACACAGCCACATATAGAATGATTGCCACTATTACATTCACTATTATACCACCCAGCATTATGAACAGCCGCTGCCATGCCTTTTTGCTGCGGTACTCCCACGGCTGCGGTGGCAGGGCCATTTGCTCGGTGTCCATGCTTTCGTCTACCATGCCAGCTATTTTCACATAGCCACCCAGCGGAAACCAGCCAATACCATACTCTGTATCGCCCTTTATCTTTTTGAAGATAGAGAAATTGAGCAGGCCCGAAAAAGGAAACAGGAAGTCGAAAAACAGGTAAAATTTCTCTACCCTTGTCTTAAACAGACGGGCAAAAAAGAAATGTCCGAACTCATGCAGCACTATCAGCAGAGAAAGGGCCACAAAAAGTTGCAGCACCTTCATGGCAGTGCCGGACATCAACAGGAGGGTGGATAAAAGCATATAATTTTTTGGTAGAACTTTTGGTTGTTATCAGTTAGTGACGGGCATTATCAATACATAGACAGTTGGCTCTTTCTGGCATACTCCTGTGCATATTCGCGTGCTTCGGCATCGCTCTTCTGGTAGTCTTCCAGCGTAGGATGCTCTATGAAGGTTACGCTGTTCAGCGTTTTTTCTATCATATCGCTCATTTCCAGAAAGCCTACTTTGTTTTGCAGAAACGCATGTACCAGCACCTCGTTGGCGGCATTCAGCACACAGGGGGCATTACCGGCACGCTCCATAGCCTCGCGGGCCAGTGCCAGATTGCGGAACGTTTTATAATCGGCCTGTTCAAATGTTAGTTTCGATTGCTCGCGAAAATCGAGCCGCTTGTAGGGGTTGGCTATGCGCTGCGGGTAGGCCATGGCATACTGTATGGGCAGCTTCATATCGGGCAGGCCCATTTGCGACTTCACCGAACCATCGTTGAACTGTACCATGCTATGAATGATGGACTGCGGATGCACTATTACATCTATCTGTTCGTCTTTTAGCCCAAAAAGCCATTTGGCTTCTATCATCTCCAGCCCCTTATTCATCAGGGTGGCACTGTCTATAGTTATCTTGGCCCCCATGGTCCAGTTGGGGTGCTGCAATGCGTGCGATGCCTTTACATTCACCAGATAGTTGGACTTGCGCCCCAGGAACGGCCCTCCCGATGCAGTAAGAATCACCTTATCTACATTGGCCGGGTTTTCGCCCACAAGGCACTGAAATATGGCCGAGTGTTCGCTGTCTACCGGTATTATTTCCGCATGCTTTTCGGCAGCAAGGCGCATCACCAGCTCGCCGGCCACTACCAGTGTTTCTTTGTTGGCCAAGGCTATACGCTTGCCCGCATTTATGGCAGCCAGTGTAGAGCGCAGGCCGGCAAAGCCCACTATGGCACCCAGCACCACATCTACAGTTTCCCACTGTACCACCTCATCCAGCGCGCTACTGCCGCTCAGCACCTTGGTAGGTGTGCCCTGCAGTGCATCTTTTACAGTAGCATAGCGGGCCTCATCGGTCACCACCACGGCATTGGGTGTAAATTTTCTGGCCTGCTCTATCAGCAGGGCACTATTGCTGTGGGCACTCAACACCTCTACCTGAAACAGGTTGGGGTTGGCAGCTACCACATCCAGTGCCTGGGTGCCTATAGAGCCGGTAGAACCCAATATGGCTATTCGCTTCATGTACCGATTGTTTACGTGTATCAAAGATATTAAAAAGAAAAAGCTAAAACGTTAAAATGCAACTTGTAACACACCAACCAGCGGTTATATAACGGTTTCGCCAGCCTGCATTTTCTCGGCATTTTCAGCAAACTGTAGCGCATCCAGCATGTCCTGTATGTCTCCGTTCATAAAACTGTCCAGGTTGTATATGGTCATGTTGATGCGGTGATCGGTGATGCGCCCCTGCGGGTAGTTGTAGGTGCGTATCTTGGCCGATCTGTCGCCCGTACTTACCAGACTTTTACGCCTGTTGGCTATCTCTTCCTCTTGTTTGCGCACCTGTTCTTCGTACAGGCGGGTACGCAGCATGTTCATCGCCTTCTCGCGGTTGCCCAGCTGAGAGCGTTCTGTCTGGCACATTACTACCGTTCCTGTTGGCAAGTGGGTCAGTATCACCTTGGTTTCTACTTTGTTCACATTCTGGCCACCCGCACCGCCACTTCGGGCAGTTTCCATCTTCACATCGCTTTCGCGCAGTTCAAAGTCTATTTCTTCGGCTTCGGGCATTACCGCTACCGTAGCGGCCGATGTATGTACCCGGCCACTGGCCTCGGTAGCTGGTACGCGCTGCACACGGTGTACCCCACTTTCAAACTTCATGGTACCGTACACATCTTCGCCCACTACCTCTACCTGCACCTCTTTGTAGCCACCTACAGTACCTTCGGTTTCCGATAGTATGGCTACCTTCCAGCCTTTGCGCTCGCAGTAGCGCACATACATGCGCATAAGGTCTCCGGCAAATATGCTGGCCTCGTCGCCACCGGTACCGGCACGTATTTCCAGTATGGCATTCTTTTCGTCCTGTGGGTCTTTAGGTATCAGCAACTGGCGTATTTCTTCTTCCAGTTCCTTTTCGCGGGCTTCGTCTTTGGCTATGTCTTCGCGGGCCAGTGCACGCAGGTCGTCATCGCTTTCGGTATCCAGTACCTCGCGGGCAAATTCCAAACTGTCCAGACAGTTACGGTACGTTTTGTACACGGTTACTATCTTCTCCAGCTTGCGGTATTCGCGGCTTATTTGCGAAAAGCGTTTATTGTCACTCACCACCTCGGGGTTGGTAAGTGCCACGCCCAGGTCTGTGAACCGTGCGCTTATTGCTTCCAGCTTTTCTATGATGGAGCTCATTATTATATAAGATTGAAAAAGTGTGCAAAGTTAAGCAAAAACAACGGGCTATGCGGGAAAGCCTGATACATGACACAAATACCGCAACAGCGGCAGGAATTAGAGTAGATGGTTTGAAGACAGGGACGAAACCGGCAAGGCACAAAAAAGCCCCTTAACGGGGGCTATTTCTTAGATACACTGATTTGCTTTACCAACTTATTTATGCGTTCCACTTTCTCCGGAAACAATACTTTCTCAGAAAGCTTATCTAATTCAGTATTTACTTTTATGGATACGCCGAGTTGTTCCTGTGCGTTTCGAGGTTTCATCATGTTTTTCATACCGCAGTGTTTTGAAAGTTAATCAATTGCCTCCTCTTTGCAGCAAAGGCCAAACACAACAAATTCTTGCTAAACTCAACTAAAATTATGCCGTTTTTTGATATGACAATGCCAAATATTTCATAATCGCTATTCAATTCGTCAAAGTTCGCAGCAATTGCCATTCTATAAAGTCGAGTTCGGGCATCCGTACTACCCGCAAAAACGATAAATTTATTACTGTAAACAGATGTGTATTGGTACACCGACATAGCTACGGTGGCAAGCACTTTATCTCTATCTCCGTTATTAGAGTCTATTGGTCATCTATATAGTAACTGCCATCAGCGTTCATTTTCTTGTCACCAAATGCAAGATTTACAAATTCTGGATGTTCGGTAACACAATATTGAATCATTTTTGCGATGTTACCATTCTTTCCAATACTGACAAATTCAAATATATCAGTCTGTGAAGATGTTGTAAGGTCGTATTTAGGGTATCTCATTCACAATTCTTTGCAGTCAAATATAAGAGTCTGTTTAAGATTTATTGCTTTTCGCTCGTCCTTGTCTGTGACGAGGATGTGCCTGATGGGCGTTTGCAACTCCCGCACACCACAACATGCAGACCATATTTTGTGGCACCATTATGGCGTTACAAACGCCACGCCACTGCATCCTCGTCACAGACGAGGACGAGCGGGGGCATGTAGAATTGGCATCAACGAGCCGCCAAAGACATTCGGCAAGTCAAAGACAATTAAAACAGTGCGAGCCGAACAGCTCCATTTTATAATATCCCCTTTACTGCTATTATTTTTTCTATGTATAACCTTTTATCAATAATGCTTCCCAACTTCGCTCAAAAAAATGACAAAAATGAAAAAGATAACATTTACAGGAAACTTAGGGTATATTCACTTTTGGGTGGATGCATGGATGTGTTACGGGGCTGAAAGACTTATAGGCTCTGGCATTACTGGAATGAGGGGACATGAAATAGACTATACCATCTTCTATACATAGCCACAAATTTTTAACCTGAGATGCTAACTACCTTCCGAGGCAAGCATGTGCATACAGAAAGGGGCTGCCTTTTTGAGACAGCCCCTTCTTATCTTATGAGTGTTGCGGTATTATTCGCTCACTACTTCAAACTCTATTTCCAGCACATTTTCTTTGCCAAAGTCAATTGAAGCTTTGAATGTACCAGCTTCTTTTACTTCGTCTATGATGCTGATGCGGCGACGGTCTATTTCATAACCTTTCTGCTCGCGTATAGCACGTGCTATTTGTATTGCAGTAACCGAACCGAAGATTTTACCACTTACACCAATCTTGGCACCCACCTTTATTGGCGATGCTTTCAGTACCTGTGTAACATTGGCTATTTCAGCCATCAGTTTATCTTCTTTCTTCTGCAACTGCTTGCGGCGTTCTTCCATAATCTTTACGTTAGAGCCACTTGCCTCGATAGCATATTTCTGCGGTATCAGGTAGTTGCGGGCATATCCCGGCCTTACTTCTACCATTTCATGGGCCGAGCCCAGATTATCCACGTCTTTTATGAGAATTACTTGCATGATTAGTTTACTTTAAAAGGTCTGTAACATATGGTAAAATAGCCATCTGGCGTGCCTTCTTGATAGCCTGAGCTACCTTGCGCTGAAACTTCAGAGAGTTTCCGCTAATGCGGCGGGGCAACATTTTACCCTGCTCATTCAGGAATTTTTTCAAGAATTCTCCGTCTTTGTAGTCTACATAACGGATACCCATTTTCTTGAAACGACAGTATTTCTTCTGACGCTTTTCCACACGCTGTGTGGTGAGGAATTTAATTTCGTTCTGCTTAGCCATTGCGTGTAAGATTATGCGTTTTCAGCGGTTAAAGATTTATTGCGTTTGCGAGCGTTGTATGCAGTCGCAAATTTGTCCAAACGAGTAATCATGTGGCGCAATATGTTTTCGTCACGGTTCATCTGAACCTCCAATTTAGCGTTCACGTTGCTTGGAGCCTGATACTCTACTACCAGATAGATGCCGGTAGTTTTCTTGGCTATAGGATATGCGAGACCACGCAAACCCCATGCATCTTCGTGAACAATCTTACCGCCATTTGCACTGATGAAATCAGTGTACTTCTTCTGAGCCGTCTTAAAGTCATCTTCGGCGAGAACGGGAGTAAAGATGACCATCAGTTCGTAATTCTGAAGGCTGTTTTCTGTTGCCATAAAAAATTGTTTTTTAACCCCTATCTTCCGGCAGGAACTTCGGATATCGCTGATAACAACTCAGTGAAAGCCGGAATTTTGGGAGTGCAAAGGTAACAGACAGTTTATTTCTATCCAAAAAAAATATAAACCTTTCCGCTTGTTATTTTATTGTTGATAAGTTGTTACCCCACTTTTACATTTCCATAACAAGTGTTTTCATAACTTTATTCTTCTCCTATACGCCGCCCACAACATACTTTAACTATCAACAACACAATAGTATGAACAATACAACTGTCAACCAAAAACCCACAAGACAGTCCTGGTTCTCTGCTGTTGCATCGAGAATCGCCTGTAGTGTACAAAACCTTTTCAGACCCGAAGAGGTAGAAGTAACCTTCAAAAAAGAAGGAGACCGCATTACCTATACGTACACCCGGGTACAGGACAAAAGGGTAGCATAACCCCGCCACCAGGTGAAGCCACCGCAAGGTACTTGCGGCACATACAGTAGTACGTTTGCAAGTTTGCAGGCAGCATCAGGCAAATTTTACGTAGTTTGTACGGGCATCCGTGCATTGCTATTATGCGTCAATTACTCAGGAGCATTTACTTTTTTTTGCCTGTGCAGCTTTTTTTGCTGCACTTCAGGCGTTATCAGCTTCTGCTTGTATTCTGGGTAGTACTTACGGCCATCCTTACCGGCAATTTTGCAGCACACTTTGGTGCGCAATCGCTGTTTCTGGCACCCGAATATCTGGGGCATATGAATGCCGCCAGCATGTTTCTGCTGGGCTGTGGCTTTTGCGTGTTTGTAATGATGTGGCACATCACCACGTTCATCATTCATAGCAAGCGCATACCCGCCATGGGGGCCATACGGTACGCATTCCCGGTATATTGTCTCAACAATTCAATCATTCCCGTTGCGTTTCTACTCTTTTATGCTGTACGGGTAGCCATTTGGCAACCTGCCGAAGAGCACATCACCCCCGGTGGCATAGTACTGAATCTTGCAGGCTTTTTTGCCGGGTACATCATTATACTCATCGTGTCTTTCGCCTACTTCTTCCGCGTTAGCCGCGATTTTTTCAAAGAGTCTTTCTCGCGCATTACAGCACCGGTAGCCCATACCATGAAGAAAACGCTGCGCTACGACCCCATGGACCGCGATACCGGTACACTGGCCGCAGGATCGTACATATCGCTAAAGCTGAAACTGCACCTGATAGACGATGTGGAAGAACACGACGAGCGAATGATGAGCAAGGTGCTACGCCGGCACCACCGCAATGTGGTCTTTGCCACATTTATAGCCTACATGATACTGCTGGTAATGGGGGTGTATGTAGACTTTGCCCCACTGCGCATACCTGCCGGTAGCAGCTTTCTGCTACTCTTTTCTATAATACTGGGGCTGGTAGGGGCTTTCAAATACTTTCTGCGCAGTTGGGAGGCTTTGGGGTGGATACTATTTACCGCCATACTGTCGCTCATGGTCAATTTCAAGGTGTTCGACCTGCGTAGCATAGCATGGGGGCTCGACTATCATAAAGAGATAGAGCAGGTATACCACTATCGCACCCTGCGCAGCCTGTTCTCGCCCTTTAGGTACAATGCCGATAAAAAACGGGAAGAAGGACGACTGCAAAAATGGAAAGGGCGGCTGCAACCAGACAGCAGCCGAAAACCACCACTGGTAATAGTAACCTGCAGTGGCGGCGGCAGTCGGTCGGCCTACTGGACATTTCGTGTGCTGCAATATGCCGATAGCCTGTCGGGCGGCAACCTCTTCAAACATACGGTAATGATTACCGGTGCATCGGGCGGTATGATAGGGGCTACCTACTGGCGCAACATTCACAATGCGGCCGATATGGGGTGTATACCCTACCCATGGGCCGACTCGTTTCAGCAAAACATAGGCAAAGACCTGCTGAACCCCATAGTATTTTCGTTTGCCAGTGTAGACATGATATCGCCCTTCAACAAAATAACCATACGAGGGCAGCAGTATGCACCCGACCGTGGGCTGGCTTTTGAAAAAGAATTGGTACGCATATCGGGCGGCCTGCTCGATGAACCTATCGGAGCCTTCAAAGAGCGCGAGGCGGCGGGTATCATTCCGCAGCTCATCATCAATGCTACCATCATCAACGATGGCCGCAAACTAATGATGTGCAACCAGGGCATCACCTACCTCACCCAGCCCGAATATTCGCTGGGCCAGTCGGCACCACCTATAGATGCCGTAGACTATTGTGCCTTCTTTCCTGAGCAAGATGCCTACGACCTACGGCTCACATCGGCCCTGCGTATGAATGCTACTTTCCCCTACATACTGCCCGTGGTGCGCCTGCCATCGCACCCACGTATGAACATTATGGATGCCGGCCTGCGCGATAACTTTGGTATACAGGTGGCTGCCCGCTACCTGCATGTAATGCGCGACTGGATAACGCGCAACACCAGCGAGGCCATATTTTTGGAAATACGCGATACCCGCGAAAATGATGTAACTACCAATGTAGACCAGTCTTCGCTGGCCAATATGATAACCGACCCACTGTTTGTGTTGCAAAACAAATGGGAAGCATTCCAATCTTATGGGTACAACTATGTAAAAGACTTTGCCCCTGCCTATGTGAACAATAAAATGACTTTTGTAACACTACAGTACATACCACGGGAGTTTACCCGCACAGCGGCTCTCAATTTCCACCTAACAAGGCGCGAAAAAGAAGACATCTACTCGTCTGTAAATCATCCTTACAACGAAGCCGAGATAAAAAAACTGGTAAAGTTGTTGCAGGACAACAGCAATAAGACAGGGGGAAATTAGCCTTTGAATAGCCTCACTATCATTATTATCACTGCAATCAGAAACATGAAAAGCGAAATGCGGTTCATGCCATGCATAAACGAAAGATCGAGGCTGCGAGGGTCATTGGGGTTGCGCTTACGTATGTAAAAGTAGGTGAGCACCTGCTTCCATATGGCATTCTCTTTCTTCATAAACCGTTGCTACACTATTAACAATAAATACTTGCTGTTATTGTTCCGCTATACCGAGAAGCTATCGCCACAACCGCAACTGCGGCTTGCATTTGGGTTATCGAAATGAAAACCCTTACCATTCAGCCCATCCGAAAAATCGAGTGTGGTATCGCACAGATACAGAAAACTCTTCAGGTCTGTAACCAGTTTCACGCCCTGGTCTTCAAACACCTGATCCTTTGGCTGGTGTTCGTTATCAAAATCGAGCTTGTACGAAAGCCCCGAACAGCCACCACCCACTACACTCACCCGAAGGAAATAATCATCGCCCAAAGCAGCATCCTGCTTTAGCTTCATCACCTTGTCGCGCGCTCTGTCACTTACGTAAATCATTTTTCTTAAAATTTTGTCTAAAAGGCCGGGTAGAAAGTAGAAGGTAGAAAGTAGAAAGCACAGGAGCCGAACACTTACCGTCAAAACTCAACGGTAAGGACACTCAGTGTGTTGTTTATCCTGAAAGAATGCTACAATCACATAAAGCACTTTCTACTTTCTACCTTCTACGCATTTGCTTTTTAGTGCGCCTTCTTTTCGGCTACCATTTCGGGCAGGCCATTTTTTACACGATAATCGTTGATAGCTGCCTTAATAGCGTCTTCTGCCAGTACCGAGCAGTGTATCTTCACTGGTGGCAGGTTCAGCTCTTCTACTATGTCCATATTGTCTATGGTCAGTGCTTCGTCAATAGACTTTCCCTTCAGCCATTCTGTGGCCAGAGAAGATGATGCAATGGCCGAGCCACAACCAAAAGTTTTGAATTTAGCGTCGCTTATCAGGCCGCTTGCTTCGTCTACTTCTATTTGCAGGCGCATTACATCGCCACACTCGGGCGCACCTACCAATCCTGTTCCCACATTCTGCTTCGCTTTGTCCAGCGTACCCACATTTTTGGGGTTCGAATAGTGGTCTATCAATTTTTCTGAATATGCCATGATATTTCTTTTTGTTGTTTTTTGTTGTGGGCTGGCCTGTTGGCACACCCCGTATAGATACAAACTGCTATGCATCAAGCCACCCTGCCGGGCTGGCAATACATTAGTGGTGTGCCCACTCTATGCTGTTCAGGTCTATACCCTCTTTATACATTTCCCATAGGGGGCTCATTTCGCGCAGTTTCAGCACGGTATTGGTTATGGCCTGTATGGTGTAGTCTATCTGCTCGTCGGTAGTGTAGCGGCCCAGCCCAAAGCGCAGCGAGCTGTGTGCCAGATCATCGCCAAGGCCCAGTGCCTTCAGCACATAAGATGGCTCCAGAGAGGCCGATGTACATGCCGAACCGCTTGACAGTGCAATATTTTTGTTGAAACCCATCATCAGACCTTCACCCTCTACATATTTGAAAGAGATGTTGGTAGTGTGTGGCAGCCTGTGCTCTCGGTTGCCATTTACGTAGGCTTCCTCTATCTGCAGCAGGGCATTCTCCAGCCTGTCGCGCATGGCACTCAGGCGCACGCTTTCTTCGGCCATTTCCTGCATGCACAGTTCGCAGGCACGGCCCAGGCCCACTATACCGGGCACATTCAGCGTACCGCTGCGCATACCACGCTCGTGACCGCCACCGTCCATCTGGGCTGTAACCTTCACACGAGGGTTCTTGCGGCGCACATACAATGCACCTACCCCCTTGGGGCCATACATTTTATGCGCACTAAAGGCCATCAGGTCTATGCCATCTGCATTTACGTCTACAGGCACCTTGCCTACAGCCTGTGTACCATCGGTAAACAGCAACACGCCATGTTTGCGGGCTATCTTGCTTATTTCCTTCATGGGTTGCAGCACACCTATCTCATTGTTGCCATACATAATGGCAATGAGTATTGTCTTGTCGGTAATTGCTGCTTCCAGCTCGGCAAGGTCTACCAAACCATCGGCCTGCACATTCAGGTAAGTAACCTGTGCGCCCATCTTTTCAAGATGTTTGCAGGTATCCAGCACGGCTTTGTGCTCGGTAGTGCAGGTAATAATGTGGTTGCCCTTGCTGGCATACATTTCGTACACACCTTTTATGCCCAGGTTATCGGCCTCGGTAGCACCCGATGTAAAGATGATTTCTTTAGGGTCGGCACCTATCAGCTTGGCTACCTGCTCGCGGGCATAGTCTACAGCTTCCTCGGCCGCCCAGCCAAACTGGTGGCTACGGCTGGCTGCATTACCAAACTTCTCGGTAAAATAGGGCATCATCGCTTCCAACACACGCGGATCCATGGGTGTTGTAGCGTTATTGTCCAAATATATCGGCAATTTTAGTTCCATATAACTTCAGATAACTTCTCCAGTGTAGAGAATTCAGACAAAATTAGGTCAAATCGATAACTTTACCCCCGGCGCGGGCAGTAGCCCCCCCTATGTAGCCATTTATAAAAACTATTTGATAAGATACCATGCTAAGAATTGAACATCTGGGTATTGCAGTAAAAGACATGAATGCAGCCATAGCCCTGTACGAACAATTGCTGAATACCCCCTGCTACAAACAGGAAGCTGTGGAGACCGAATGGGTCAACACGGCATTCTTTCGCACCGGCGAATCGAAAATAGAACTGCTGGAGGCCACTAATGATAACAGCCCCATTGCCAAATTCATTGCCAAAAAAGGCGAAGGTATACACCACGTAGCCTTTGAGGTAGAGAATATAGAGGCCGAAATGAAGCGTCTGGAAGCCCTTGGGTTTGAATTGCTGAACCAGCAGCCCAAAAACGGTGCCGACAACAAACTGGTATGCTTTCTGCACCCCAAAACTACCAACGGAGTTTTGATAGAACTCTGTCAGGAAAAACGATAAGTGTATTTCAAAAACGCCTATTATTGCGTATCTTTAGATGGATATGAAACGTGCATTACTATTGGCTGCCGCCGTTACTATGATGGCCCAGGCAGCAACTGCCCAAAAGAACAAGGTGAAGATTGAAACAGAGTATGGCAATATAGTGCTGATGCTGTACGACAACACACCGCTAAACACCAACAACATGGTGAAACTGGCCAATGAACATTTTTATGACAGTTGCCTGTTTCACCGATGCATACCACAGTTTATGATACAGGGTGGCGACCCCGACTCTAAGCAGGCCAAACCGGGTCAAATGTTGGGCAATGGCGGGCTGGGCACCACCATACCTGCCGAAATAAATGATGTGTACTACCACAAACGGGGTGCGCTGGGTGTGGCAAGAGACCAAACACCCGACAAATCGGGTTCGGCATGTCAGTTCTACATAGTAGCTGGCAAAACCTTTACCGATGCCGACCTGGACAATATGAGCAAGCGCACCGGCCGCTCCTACACCCCCGAGCAACGCGAGTTTTATAAAACAGTAGGTGGCACACCGCACCTGGATGGCAACTATACCGTATTTGGCGAGGTACTGGAAGGGATGGAGATTGTAGACAAAATAGCCAATGAGCCCCGCGATGCCAATGACCGCCCCAACAAAGATGTGCGTATGATAAGCGTGCGGGTGGTAGAAGACAAGAAGAACATCATCAGTAGCGTAAAGGGCCTGTTCAAAAAGAAGAGTAAAGACTAAGGTACGCTACCAAACAAGCAATATAAAAAGAGCCGGAACGTTTCATGCGTTCCGGCTCTTTGCATTCTATGACTATGCTATCTCAACATGATATTTCTGCAAGCTACTATGGGCTTTTGTAGCCCATGTGGTGACAATATTTATGCCACATAGACCTTATCCCTTATCATCTTTCTTACACTGTTCGGCAAAGTAATCGTTCTTGTCCTTGCCCCAGTGAGGTTTGGCTATGTCTGTTACCGCTGCTTCTTTGGCAAACAGGGTGTTGGCCTTCTCGAAGTAGGGCGTAGCTGCCTTTGCCCCACCGCCAAACTGCTTGGGTGTAAAGAACTTACTTACACCTTGCAGGTAGTACATGCGTGGGTTATCGGGATTGACCTCTTTGGCACTTTCCATATTTTGTTTATATATCTCACCATACTTCTGCCAACGGTTCATGGGGTCTACCGCCATACGGGCATTGGCTATCATGGCTGCCAGCACATAGGTTTCGTCATTGTCTTTTTTCAGTAGGCTCACCGCATCTTCGCGTTCCTTATCTGCTTCGTCCAGCAGGGCATCGCGGCGGGCGGCATCCTTTTCCATATAAGACAGTTGCGCCTTGCTGTAGGCCGCATAATAGTGGGTAGTCCATTCGGCATCCCACTTCTTGGCTATCAGCGTCAGCTTGTTGCTTTGCTCGGTTTTCACCTTCAAATCCATTGTGGTGTCAAATGCCAGAAACGTTTTCTCCAGCGGGGCCTTGTAGTCTTGTGCCTGTGTGGTACCGCCCAGCAGGGCTATGGCTGCCACCAATAGTGCTTTCTTCATTTTTTATTTTTTATGGTTGTTGTTGGTATGTATTGAATGGTTGTTTATTACAGTTCGTCTTTGCTAAACTCTGACAGCGACATGTTGACACCAAAAAAAACCGTACGGTACAGAGCTGGTACAATGGGGCCTGCCATCATAAAGCTGCCCTTGCCATCGGGGGCATAGCGGTAGCCAAATATATTTTCGCGGCGGGTTACATTGTCTACACTTATGTAAAACACCGTAAACCATTTGCCAAAGCTGTGCAGGTAGGCTGCACTCAGCGACAGGCTGTGATAGTCTGGTGTGCGCTGCGACAAGAATGCCGGGGCTGGGTCGCCCGCTGTACCGGGGTTGTAGTATGGCCGGCCACTGGCATAGCTATAGGTAGCGTTCACACTCGTTTTTATCTTGTCTATCCAGTATTTGCCCACTACATTCAGGTTGTGGTTGGCTATAAAGGTGGGTGTTGCCAGCTCGGGATAGTTCATATACTTGCGGCGGGTGTCTATATAGCTATAAGATACCCAGTAGTCGGTGTTCTTAAACGTCTTCTTATCGCGCCAAAAGAGGTCTATACCCTTTGCATAGCCACTACCATTGTTGCTGATGCCGGTAGCCGTAAAGCGGTACAAATTGGGGTTGAAGAGCGTACCAGCCGGTGCAGTCTCCAATACCAGTTTCTGGTAATCTTTATAATAACCTTCAAGGCGCAGCGTGCGGTTGTCCTGACTCCACTGCCAGTTGGCTATGTAGTGGGTAGCCATCTGCATATCCATAGTGCTGTAGCCGGGCAGCCAGTTTTGCAGCAGGTAAAAGGCAGGGGCCTGCTGGTAGAAAATACCTCCGGCCACCGATGCCTGACTGTGCGAGCCGGTTTTGAGTGCCATAGACAGGCGGGGTGACACCTTGTCTACATTCATCAGCGTACTGTGCTCGTAGCGCATACCGGGCCTTATGGCAAAGCGGTTTACGGGTGTCCACTCCATCTCGGCATAAGCACCGGTCAGCACTTCGTTATATTTCTGGCGCAGCACAGTGTCAAATTGCAAGCTGCGCTCCTGCCCAAAGTTCTGCACATCGGCACCCATCAGCAGGGTCAGGCGACTGGTAAAATATCGTTTCGCTTCTATACGTGCCTGTCGGCGGTATTCGGTATTGTCGCTGTTAAAGCTATTGGTTTCGGTACGCGTATCGTTATGGCTCACCGATGCCGCTGCATACAGCATCCACTTGCTTTTGAACATCTGCCTGTAAGACACATTGCTGTAATAGTTATGGTCGTTCGTCAGAAAGTTGGTACTATCGGGCTTCTGCGGGTTATTGGGGTCTGGGCTAAAGGAGAACGGGTTGGGTATGCGCACCCCTGTAGCATTGTGTTGTGTGGTAAGCGTTACCTTCAGTATACCGTCCTTGTTGGGCTTCCACATGTAGCGCACGTTTCCATTACCTCCCTCTGGTACTTTGTAAAAGTCGAAATTGCTCTTTACCACCTTGTAGAATGGTGACAGATTGGTGTAGCCACCGCCTCCGTCCAGTGCGCTGTGTTTCCATTTCTTTACCCCCGATGCGTAAACGCCCCCCATATTGGCACCAAGGTTTATGGTAGTTTTGTCGGGCAGGTCGGTCGTGTTCAGTTCCAGCACGCCCGACAGGGCCTGCCCATAACGGGCACTGTACCCACCACTGCTAAAGGCCACCCCCTGATACTGGAATGCACCAAACCTACTACGGGTAGCTACCCCCGGTGCCCCGCTAAAGAAAGCATTCTGCACAATCATTTCGTCTACTATCACCGCAGCCTCATTGGCATCGCCACCACGTACAAACAAGCCATTGTCTGGCCCGGTTTGCTGCGTGCCGGGCAGCATTTGCATGGCCTTTATCACATCGGCACCAGAGCCGGCTGTGGTTACAATGTCCAGCGGTTTCAATACCGTTTTCGATTTGTCGTTGCCGGCATCCATCGAGCCTGCCGTTATCACCACCACGTCCAGGTCTTTGGGCGTGTTAGATATCAGCACAATTTGTATATTCTTTACATCACCGTTTATTACTATGGGTTGCCCGGCTGTAGAGTGGTTCAGCGCAGTAGCCACTACGGTTTGGTTGCCGGTTTCGGTAGTGGTAAAACTAAACATACCTGCACTATCAGCCGTGCCACCATCTATGGTATTATCCAGATACACATTGGCACCACGCACAGGCTGGCCCTTCTCGTTGCGTACCCGGCCACTTATGGTATGCTGCGCCAGGGCAGTATGTGTAATGAATGGCAGGGACAATAAAAGAAAACGTTTGTATATATACTTCATGCAATAACTGATTGGAGCTGCAAAACTACACACGCCCCCCATGTGTTGCAACCTGTTTCGGTTAAGGGATGTGGGTGGTCGGTAAATGGTTATTTTCTGGCGGTAAAAGGAAATGACCCGGGCATATAAATGTCCGGGCCATCACATATAAAAAAAATAATTGTTTAGTGTCCGCTTATGTACTCGTTTAGCTCGGTACGGCTGGCATCAAAAGAAAATATGTTGCCTACCTTAAAATAGTTGCCACGGTCGGGGCAGCGGTCGTAGGCATACTTGGCAAAGTCCAGCTTCGACTGCTCGAAGGAAAACAGCTTACATACCTGTATTACCTGCTCTGTAGACATACAGTTGGACGATAATACTGTTTTGGCAGTAGACAACTTGGTATCTTCAAAAGAAGCCTTTTGTATGGTTTGTTTCGCAGCATTAAAGTCGCCTACGGGCATGGCATTGTTGCAACCGCCATTGCCTCTGTTATAGTTGCCATTGTTGTTACCATTATACCCACCATTATTATTGCCATACACAGGCTGGGCGGGTGGTGGCGCATCCTGATAATAGCCACCGCCACCTGTAGTGGTGGTGCGGGTAGTGGTACGGGTGGTGGTAGTGGTACCACCACCATTCATGGTGGGGTCGCTTATGTTTACGTTCATGTTCACTCCCCCTACACCCACACCTACGCTAAACGAGGCATTGCCACCGGGGCCTCCCATACCCATATCGGTAGTGGTAGTGGTGGTACGTGTGGTAGTAGTTTGTGTTACAGCAGCTGCCGGTGGTGATGGTGCCGGCTGGCCGTAGTGCATCACATACATATCGGGCGGGGGCACATAGTTGGGCACTACGGGCGTAGCCGAGAAGTAGCGCATCTTTATATCGCCATCTTTTTGGGTTTTTATCTTGTAGGTTACATCGGCAAATGCATTGGTGCCGGGGTCTACTACCGGCAGGTTTTTAGATATTTCCTTTTTAGAGGCATCTTCAAAAATAATCTTCACCGCATATTGTGGTGCCGTAAGCCCATCTATATGAATGTTGGTCATAGGCACAGAGTTTTGCTTCTGCCCGTTCAGTACCAGATAAAACGGATAACCGTCCTCAGAAAAGATGGTAAGGCTACTTTGTGCAAAACTACCAAGGGGCGCACATGCCATTAACAGCATCAACAGTCGTTTCATTGTTGTGTTTTATTTTATGTGAACAAATGTAGGGGAATTTCTTTAATACAATTAATCTATTGTTTACCCCGGTTACCTGCCAAAAGTAGCCAATACCGTGCCAGCGGGCGTTTACATACGTTACAGATGTGTGTACAATTGTTGCAACACTTCCTCCTCCACCCGGATATTTCCACCCATCCCTGCCAAATTCAGTAATTTCGCCACCAATTCTCAGCACCATGACTACCATTATCATCATATTGTTCATAGTTGGCTATCTGGCAGTAGCTGCAGAGCATTCGCTGGGCATTAACAAAGCCGCATCCGCACTCATTACCGGTGTACTTTGCTGGACGGTCTATGCCCTGCACACACCCGATGCCCATACTGCCACAGAGCAGTTGCAGCACGGTCTGGGCGACATGGCCGGTATTTTGTTTTTCTTGCTGGGGGCCATGACGGTGGTAGAGCTCATAGATGCCCATAATGGCTTCGACCTCATCACATCGCGCATCACTGCTACCCGCAAAACAAAATTGCTCTGGATCATCTCTCTCATTACATTCTTCCTCTCGCCCATGCTCGACAACCTCACTACTACCATTGTGCTGGTATCGCTGGTGCGCAAGTTGGTGGCCGATGAGAAGGACAGACTATACTTTACCGGTATGATTGTTATAGCCTCCAATGCCGGAGGCTGCTGGTCGCCCATTGGCGATGTTACTACCACCATGCTGTGGATAGGCGGGCAAATAACCCCTGCCAACATCATCGTCAAGCTACTTTTGCCCGGCCTTGTGTGTATGCTGGTGCCCCTGTTGGTACTGTCGCTACGCATGAAGGGCCACATTACCCCCCCTGCCGCCACCGAAAGCAAGCAAGAGGTACTACCCCTGCGGGTACAGACAATAGTACTTGTTTCTGGCTTGCTGATACTGATACTGGTGCCTGTTTTCAAATCCATTACTCACTTGCCCCCCTTCATGGGTATG
Source organism: Chitinophagaceae bacterium (assembly GCA_021151685.1). Classification (GTDB taxonomy): domain Bacteria; phylum Bacteroidota; class Bacteroidia; order Chitinophagales; family Chitinophagaceae; genus Nemorincola. The sequence goes on along the minus strand of JAGKWS010000006.1, from coordinate 13,500 downwards.
CTGCTGGGGCTGGGTATATTGTGGGTCATTACCGAAGTGCTGCACAAAAAACGCCATGGCGATAACCGCCACGCCCTTTCGGTAGCCTATGCCCTGCAAAAGATAGACACCCCAAGCATTTTGTTCTTCCTTGGCATACTATCGGCCATACATGTGCTGGAAATTACAGGCATACTGGGTGGCATGGCCACCTACATGACCCAAACATTGGGCAATACGCATGTTATAGTAATGGTTATGGGCCTGCTATCGTCTATAGTAGACAATGTGCCCCTGGTTGCCGCCACACAGGCTATGTACAGCCTGTCCGACTTTCCTACAGACCACTACTTTTGGGAGTTTATAGCCTACAGCACCGGTACAGGCGGCAGCGCACTCATCATTGGCTCGGCCGCTGGTGTAGCTGCAATGGGTATGGAAAAAATTACCTTTATGTGGTACCTGCGCAAAATGACACCACTGGCACTGGCAGGTTTCTTTGCCGGTGCAGCCGTCTATCTGTTACAGTTGTCGCTGGGGTTCTGATTCGTCAGAACTTGGGACACACCATTTTTTTGGCAAGCCCCTTGTTGGTAAAGTCGCCCGTGTGAAACAGTGTTATCTCTAAGCCACCCGCCATATTGCTGGCCGCTTTCAGGTTACTGGTATTTACATCGTAGCTCAGACCCAGAGCCATGCTGTTATACTTCACCTTTATTACCGGCACTACAGCATCCTTCAGGCGGTAAAAAGCACCGGCTGTAAGCACAAATGTTTTTTGCTCGGTAATAAATTGCGTCCAGCTTATAAGACCACCAGCCATCACTTCTTTGTAGGTACCCTGCAACGCTACATTGCCATGTATTTGCATCAGTACCGCCTCTGTAACATTGAAGCCCGCCGCTGCATTGGCATTCAGCCTAATGTTTTGCGTCACACCATCAACCTGATAATAAGAAAATTTGGGCTGCGTAAAGTGATACCCCGATACCCCTATCACATACGACATATTATTCTCGGGCCCGGTAGTAGAGTTGTAGTTTACGCCCGCACCAAGGTCCCAAAAGCTCATTTGCGCATTGGGTATGTTTTCCATAGATGGCAAGCGGGGGTCGAACCGGCCACCCTGAAACTGATTGTTGAACGTAGCCTTACCGGGGTCAAAGCTATACTGAATGAACCCACCCGTAAACCCTGCCGACAGGTAAGAGTTCTTCTCTACATTCATACTCTTGTTATAGTTGATGGCCGGGTATATGCCATTAATCTTATAATCTATACTACCTGCTTTATCTGTAAATGCCAATACCCCAAAACTGAAAAAATCTTCAGACATGGGGCTCACAGACACCCGGCCTTCGCCGGTAGCCAGCATAGTTTGGTAAGGATGGCTGATGGATGCCCACTGATTGCGGTAAAACACACCTACCTTATAATCGCTCGAGAATACACCGGTCATAGCCGGGTTGCGCAGTATAGAAGACTCGTAGAACTGCGAAAAGTGTATATCGGCCTGCGCCAGTGCAGCCTGCGTGCTGCAAAGGGCTGGCAGCAGGGCCATGCCTGCTGCCAATTTTCTCAGTATGCGGGTATCAATTGTCTTTGCTGCCATGGTGCTACCTTATTATCGTTACGTCACCTTTTATAAATATATCCTCATCTGTATAGCACACTGCCTCTATAATGTACACGTATACATCTGGCTTGGGGTCGCCACCCTTGTAAGACCCATCCCATGCATTAGAGGCATCGTTCAGAGATATGTTCGAACGTTCAAACAGTAGCTCGCCCCAGCGATTATATACACGGAACGTTTTTACTGCCTTTATGCCCACACCTCGTGGGTAAAACACATCGTTTTCGCCATCGTTATTGGGGGTAAAGGTGTTGGGTACAAATATCTGGCTGTTTTCGCAATACAGGAATATGCGCACCGAATCGGATGCTTTACACCCTTTATCCGACTCAACATTGGCATAGTAGGTAGTATTCACCGTCATAGTAGCCACCGGGTTGAAGCAGTCTTTACAACTCAGTGTCTCATTGGGCCACCACGCCAGCTTGGCAATGTTGGTACCCGTTGCATTCAGTTGTGCTGCCGAGCCCGCTACCAGTCGTTGGTCGGGGCCTGCATCTACCGTAGGCAATGGCCATACTACTACCGTTACATAGTTGGTATCGGGTATACAACTACCCAACCGGGCAATGGCGGTATATATAACGGTATATGGTGGTGTTGCTATCGGGTTCGATACAGTGTTGTCATTCAAGCCTGTTGCAGGCAGCCACAGGTAGGTATGCCCACCCGTATCAAACAATGGCACCGGCACTCCAAAGCATACAGCGGTATCGCCCCACGCACGTGAAATGGTATGGGTACGCAGCCCCACCGTTACGGTAGCAGTATCTACGCATCCCCGTGCATCGGTACCCGTTACCGTGTACACCGTCTCTACTGTTGGGGTGGCATTGGTTGGGTTGCAAGCCGTGCAGCTTAGTGTGGCAGGTGGTGCCCATGTATAGGTAACAGCACCATAGCCATGTAGTGTAGCAGGGTCGCCCACGCACACTACCGTATCACCATCAGCAGTTACCACTGGGGGTGGCATTATCACCAGATCGTTGGTAACGGTAGATGTACAGCCCCATGCACTGGTTACCGTAAGCGTTACCGGATAGGTACCCGGTGTGTTGATAGTATATGGTGGTGGCGACTGCACATTGCTGGTATTGCCATCATACGTCCACAACCATGTGCTTGGCGGGTTCCAGTACCCCTTAGACGAGTCTATGAAAGTAAATGGCATACCTATACATACCGGGCTGGGGTCTGTGGTAAACTTAGACCACAGGGCATCTACCTTTATGGTGTCTATACCCACGCTCGATGTCTGGCAACCGGTATTGTCACTCAGCAGCAGCTTGGGTACATAGGCTCCGGGGGTAACATAGGTATGCGAAATAGTATCGGAAAATGAAATAGAACTGGTGAAACCATCCGAGAAGTCCCATGTAATGAAAGGCACATTGGTAAGCGCAGCATGGAAGTGTACCGTAAGTGGTGCACATCCTTGTAGCGGTGAGTACGACATAGCCCCTGCATAACCAAAGATGTTCACATTCCTTTTGGCCGTGTCACGGCAGCCCCACATATCGGTCACTATCAGGCGCACAGGGTACAGGCCCGATGCCAGATACATATTGCTGGGCGATGGTATTATGGATGTACCACCATCACCAAATGCCCAGTTGTAGCCAGTTACACTACCTGTGCTGGTATTGGTGAAGTTGACAAATAGCGGCGGACATACCGATACCGAGTCGCTCATATTGAAGCCTGCCGTAGGTTTCGTTACAGTAATGTAAGACGGATAGGTAATCTCATCGGTACAGCCATGCGTATCGGTTATCTGCAATTTCACATTGAAGGTGCCCGTACTGGAGTACGCATGCGATACCGAAGACCCCGACCCCGTGGGCGACCCATCGCCAAACGTCCAGACGTATGATGCTATAGACCCTGTAGATGTACTGGTGAACAACGTGGGCGATGCAATACACGGATGCACATTGGAGCACGAAAACGATGCCACCGGCTTCCAGACGGTTACCGCAGCCACCTGCTGTAGCGAATCGCGACAGCCAAGATTGTCTGACACCACCAGCCAAACGCTGTATGTACCACCAGCCGTATAGGTGTGTACCGATGGCGCACCCGTACCAGAGAACCCATCGCCATACCGCCATGTATAACTGGCCAGCGAACTACCCGTTGCCGGTGTGCTGGTACTTGTAAACGTAACCGTAAGTGGGGCACAACCCGATGCCGGAGATACGGTAAAGCCCACATTAGGTGCCGATACCAATATATAGTTGTTGTAGGTAACCGTATCCCAGCAACCACGCACATTGCGTACCAGTAGCCTGATGGTGTGGTAGCCGGTAGTGGTAAACGTACGTGTTTCTATTGAGGAGGCAGGGCCGGGCAGGGCAAACTCTACGCCATTGTCAAACCAGCGATATTGCAACACACCGCCACCCGTAACTGCAGCGGTAAATGTTACCGACTCGCCACGGCATATGGCCGTACGGTCTGCGGTAAAGTTGGGTATCAGGCTGTCTATGTATATGCTCACAACTGCCGTATCGCGGCAACCACTGGCCACATTGTGGGTGGTAAGGGCTACCGTATGCGTACCATACGTCGGGAAGTAATAAGTAGGGTTCTCTACCGTACTTGTTACCCCGCCGGGGAAAATCCACAGATGCGTATCATCCCCCATAGAGTTGTTGGTAAACACCACCTTGTTTTTGGGGGTACAACTGTATGCAAAGTCTATGATAGCTTTTGGCGAGTCTATACGAATGTAATCGGTAATAGAGAACGGTATGCCGGGGCAACCACGATAGTAGGGAGTAACAATGGGCGTAAAGAACACACCGGGCAGTACATACACGTGTGGCACGGGGTTGGGGGTCCACGATGTGTCGTAGATGGTAGTACCCGAGCCATCGCCAAACACCCATTCATAACGGTCTACAGGACCAACCACTACCGATGGCTGAAACACCACTGGTATGTGGCTACTGTAGCATATATGGCGTGGCGTAGCCGTGTAACTAACCTGTGGCGGACGGCCTACGCGTATTTCAACCACATCTGTTACCGGGCATCCATTGGCCGTTACCGCTGTTACAGTGGCGGTGTAAATCCCCTCGGCCGTGTAGACGTGTGTGGGTGTAGCCGAAGTACTGGTTGGCGAGCCATCGCCAAAATTCCATACAAAACCAGAAAGTGGCCCATACGGATAGGGGGCATAACCCGGCCCCGGTATAGTAGTTTGCAGTGTAGTAGAAAAATTGACCGTCAATGGCACACAACCCTCGTTGGGCGATGCAATAGCATCAAAAACTATGTCATAAATAGTAATGCCGCCACTCAAAGTATCTCTACAACCCGTATTGGGGTCGGTTACTATTACCGTTAGGGTTTTTACCCCGTTTGTGGGGTAGGTAATGGTAATGGGGCTACCCGTACCACTGCCACCGCCACTGCCGGGGGGCGTAAATGTCCAGTTATACAACAACCCGGCCGGGCCCACACCCGTATAGGTAACCGTTGCCGGTGCCGGACAAGGATCGGGAGGCGTTACCGATAAAGAAACCGATGGCCCCGCCAATATCACTATAGGCCGTACTATGGTGTTGCTACATGGGCCATTGGTAATGGTAAGTGTTACATTGTAGGTACCCGGTGTAGAGTACGCATGCGAACCGTGGGTGGAAGACACCGTAGGGCTACCGTCGCCATAGTTCCATGTAGCACCGGTAAAAACAGTGGTACTGGTATTGGTAAATGTTACATTCTGATACACACAGGCGGTATCTGGCCGGGTAAACTGCGCTGCAATGGTACCTATGTTGACGGTAGACACAAATGTATCCATACAGCCATTACCATCTGCCACTACCAGTGTTACCGGATAACTACCCGTAGCAGCGTATGTATGCGTTACCGGTGTACCAGTACCCGAGGGCGACCCATCGCCATACGTCCAGGTAGTACTGATGGGGGGCGGCCCTGTAGAAGTAGAAGTAAATGTGATGGAAGCAGGTGGGTTACAGGCACCGCCGGGGCTGGTAAATGAGGCCACAGGTGGGTTGTACACCTGTATATGTGCCGTCTTTACCAACGATGCCTGACAGCCCTGGGCATTGGTAACAAAAAGACTTACCGTATAGCTGCCGGGCCCTCCATAAGTATGTGTAGCAGGGCTTCCTGTCGATAACGGGCTGCCATCGCCCCAGTTCCACGTACAGGTCATGCCTCCCGGCACCCCAGATACACTGGTATTGGTAAAAACAATGGTAGTACCAGGGCAAACCGTAGTATCTGTAGCCGTAAACGATACCGTGGGTGGTGGGTATACCGTAATAGCCATGGTATACGTACCTACCGAGCTGCCATTGGTAGCCGTAAGCGTTACCACATGCGTACCCGGCACCGTGAAGCTGGTAGACGGATTGGTAAGTACCGATGAGCTGGAACCGCCAAAAGCCCACGAGTAGGTAGTACCTGCCGATGGTGTGGTAGTATTGGTAAAATTAACAAGCAGTGGCGCACAACCAGAAGTGGGACTGGCTGTAAAGCCGGCCACAACCTGAGCCTCTGTTCTGTTCCCGAGGCACAGTACTGCCGTCAGAAATAAGAATAGTTTAAGAAGCCTCATATGGTGTAAATTATATAATGGTTTATCAGATGGTGATTGAAGGTAATAATATTGTGTTAAAAATAGACGTAAATACAGTGGGTTTGGTTTGCTTTGAAAAAAAATAAATTCGCAGTTAAAAAAATATATTTATTGCATATTGATTATCTTACAATTGTAACATCACCCTTTATCAGTATGGGTTGCCCTGTACTGCAAATAGCCTCAACCACATATACAAAAACATCAGATCTTGGATAATCTCCCTTGTAGCTACCATCCCATGCATTGGTTTCATCATTCGGCTCTATGTTCACTCTTTCAAACAACAACTCGCCCCATCGGTTATATACCCTGAAAGATTTGATGAGACTAACGCCAGCCCCACGAGGGTAAAACACATCGTTTTTCCCATCGCCATTGGGGGTAAATGTATTGGGCAGAAACACCTGCTGGCTATTGCAGAAAATATTCACCGTCACAGTATCATAGTCGCGGCAGCCCTGGGCCGATATACCCGCCACCACATAAGTAGTAGTAGTACCTACGGTTGCCTCCGGCGACTGACAATCGGCACAAGACAATCCTGTTGGAGGCATCCACTGAAACGCCACTACTCCCAGCCCGGTAGCATTCAGCCGTACCGATGTTCCGGTCAGCACCTCCACATCGGCACCAGCATCTACCAGCGGTTGTGGGTTCACGGTTACCTTCACATAGTCGGTGTCTGGTATACAACCACCCAGTTGGGCTATTACGGTATATGTCACCGTAGACCCTGGCGAGGCCAGAGGGTTCCAGATGGTACTATTATTAAGCCCACCCGGTGGTAACCACGTATACCTATGCCCCCCTGTATCAAATACTGGTACGGTAGTGCCAAAACAAATAGTGGTATCGCCCCATGCATTGGCAATGGTATGCGTGCGCAATTTCACCTGCACATCGGCCGTATCCTTACAGCCCCAAGCATCGGTGCCTATTACCGTATAGGTAGTGGGCACCGGTGGTGTAGCCTGTGTAGGGTTGCACTGCACACAGCTTAGTGTGGGTGTAGGGCCCCATTCGTAGGTCACAGCCCCAAAGCCCATCAGTGTCGCAGGATCGCCCACACACACAACGGTATCGGGGCTGGTGGTTACTACAGGTAGCGGGTGTACCACTACCTCGCCGCTTACCGTTGCCGTACAGCCCCATGCATTAGACACCGTAAGTGTAACCGGAAAACTACCCAACGTATTTATCTGGTAACCCGGCGACGACAGTGTGCTGGTATTACCGTTGTATGTCCATGTCCAGCTATTTACTGGCATCCAAAACCACGTACTGGAGTCTACAAAATTGAAAGGACTACCCAAACAGGCCGCAGGTGCCACATCAAATTTTGCCGTTATCTGATCTACCTTAATGGTATCGGGCCCTATGGTAGAGTTCTGGCAACCGGTATTGTCACTCAGTATCAGCTTGGGTACAAATGCACCTGGTATGGTGTAGGTGTGTACCGCCGTATCTACTGCCGATAGTACACTGGTGGTACCATCGCCAAAATCCCAAATGATATGGGGCACATTACTGATGGCTGCATGAAAGTGTACCTGTAACGGCGCACATCCATATAGTGGAGTGTACGATAGCGATCCTGCATAACCATATATATTAATGGTACGGCTGGCCGTATCGGCACAGCCCCATGCATCACTGGCTATCAGCCGCACTGTGTACAAACCGGGGGGTATGTACACATTGGTTGGCGAGTGCAATGCCGATACATTGCCATCTCCAAAGTCCCAGCTCCATGCGGTACCACCTACGGTAGTATTGGCAAAACTTACTGTAAGTGGCGCACATACCGAAAAGGTATCGCTTGGGTTGAATGCCGCTACAGGCTGTGTAATATTTATGTAGTTTGCATAAGTAGCTGTATCGGTACAGCCATGGCTATCGGTTACCACCAGCCGCACCGTGTAGTTACCTGCTGCCGTATAGGCGTGTGTAGTAGTAGCCCCGGTTGCAGTACCACCATCGCCAAACAGCCAAAACCACCCTACCACACCAGTGCTACTGCTGGTAAAGGTGATAGACTCGTACTTGCAGGGATGCGTATCGCTGGCACTAAATACCGCATGTGGCCGGTATACGGTTACGGCAGCAGGCCGTACCGTGGTATCGCGACAGCCTATGTTGTCGGTTACATATTCGGTTACATTGTAGGTGCCTGCCCCGGTATAGGTATGGGTAGTAACAGGCGTGGTTACTGTAGCACCGGTGCCATCTCCAAAGCTCCATGTAAAGCCAGTCATAAACAGGCCCGGCACATCGGTACTAATGTCGGTAAAAGTAACGGTAAGGGGCGCACAGCCACTGGGGGGCGATACTGTAAAATTGCCCAGTGGCTTGCCTACTATTATATAGTTGACCTTTGTTACCGTATCTCTGCAGCCACGCGGGTTCACATACGTAAACATAACCGTATACAGGCCGGCACTGGCGAAGGTATCGGCCTGAGACATGCCACTCTGCCAACCATGGGTTATGCCGTTTATATACCACCACGGGTCTGATATTGTACCCCCCGTTGCATGGGCTGTAAAGAGGGCTATGCCTCCCTCGCATAGTGTGGTATCATCGGCACTAAAGTCTACTACCGGGTCGCTCAGGTTCACAACCGCATAGGCAGTATCTCGGCAACCGCTGGTAGCATTGTAGGTGGCCAGGGTAACGGTATAGCTACCAACAGAGGGATAGTCGTGAATGGGGTTATCGAGTGTAGAGGTGGTACCATCTCCAAAGAGCCATAAATGGGTATCATCGCCCAGCGAGCTGTCGCCAAACACAACACGGGTTATCGGGCTACATACATACTCCAGATGGATAATAGCCTTTGGCGAATCGACCAGGATGGTAATGGGGCTTACGTACGGTGGGCCGGGACAGCCATTATACACGGGTATCACCGTTACGGTAAAGGTACCCGGCAATATATACTGGTGGCTTATAGTGGGTGTGACCGATGTAGCCGTACCCTCGCCAAAATACCACCAATACTCCGTTACCGGACCAGATATAACAGTTGCAGCAAACGTCACCACATCGCCATAACATATGTGGGCTGGCGTGGCCGTAAAGGTTACTACTGGTGGCGCACCTACCCGCACTATTACCGAGTCGGTAAATGTACACCCATTGGCCGTGGTGGCCGTCACAGATACCACATAGGTACCCACAGCGGTAAATGTATGTACCGGTGTAGGACCGGTAGTTGTGGCCGAGCCATCGCCATAGTTCCATGTATAGCCCGTAAATGCATACGGATAGGGATGCGACATGGTATCGGGCTCATAAGTGAGGGCAATAGTATTGAAGTTGACTGTGAGCGGCACACACCCCTCCTTGGGCACGGCATTGGCAATAAACTGTATTCCGTATATGGTATCTTTTTTCACCACCGTATCGCGGCACCCATTTACATCGGTTATCACCATCTTTACGGTCTTTACCCCATTGGTACCATAGGTATGGCTACCCGTAGCCCCGGTACCGGTTGCCCCACCCTCGTACAACCACATTATTGTGCTGCCAGCCGGTGCTGTACCTGTATAATTGATTGTAACAGGTGCCGGGCAAGGCTCGGCAGGTGCAATGGTGAATGACCCTGTAGGTAGCGGATTGATGATGATAGTACGGGTAAAAACACTGGTACAAGGGCCATTGTTTACGGTAAGCGTTACCGTGTAGGTACCTGTACCGGCATATATATGCGTACCGTTAAACGAAGTATCTGCCGGGCTGCCATCGCCATAGGTCCATGTACGGGTACCATGAGGCGTGCTGGTATTGCTAAAGGTTACCGGTGTGCCCACACAACCCGTAGCAGGGCCGGTAAAAGAAGCATTGAGTGCACCAACATACACATAAGATGGCATGGTAACACTATCCTTACAACCATTGCCATCGGTTACCGACAGCCTTACAGCATAGCTGCCCGGTGCCGAATAAGTGAAAGTGGCCGGCGAGACACCCGATGTACTACCGGGGCCAAACGTCCAGAAATGGGTAAGTGGTGCCGTACCGGTAGACAAGCTGGTGAAGGTAACTGTACCCGGCGGATTGCAGATAACCAGCGGACTACCTACAAAACTGGCCACCGGCTTGGGAAACACAGTAATATAGGCTGGCATGGTATATGTCTTTACGCACCCCTGACTATTGGTAACGGCCAGCGTAACATTGTACGTGCCCGATGTATTGTAGGCATGTACCGGTGCCGTGGCGGTAGATGTTGTGCCATCGCCAAAGTTCCACAAATAGGTCATAGGGCCGGGCACGCCGGGGGTGCTGGTACTGGTGAAGCTAATAGGCGCACCGGGACATATCATAGTAGCACTGGCAAAAAAACTGACCGTAGGCAAGGGATGCACCGTTATGACCGTAGAATAGGTACTGGTAGCACCACCACCTGTGGCCGTAAGTGTAACCGTGTACGTACCAGGTGCCAGATAACTGGTAGATGGATTGGTGAGCGACGTAACCGTACTATTGCCCAAATTCCACGAGTAGCTGGTAGCACCGGTAGATGTGTTGGTAAAATGCACCACATGCGGGGCGCAGCCCGATGCAAAATCTACTGTAAATGAAGCAGTTACTGCTCCTGCCCCTATGGGCAGCAACCAAATAAGCAGAAAAACAAGCAATTGGCGCATATATAACATATGGTGTGTCTGTCTAAAGTTAAAAACATCTTCCGAAATAAGTATATATTTTTATCGTAAACCTAAAAAGAAAACACAGACAGGGAGGTAGCAACACGCAGTCTTCTACGGGCGTTGCCTGCGCATCAAATGTTAGAAAAACGCAAAATCTGCTTGTAAAGACAGTCTATTCCCCGTCATAGGTTGGCTCGCCACCTTCAAACTCTACCAACCACTTATTGTTGCGGCGCACCAAAAACAACAGCTGGTCCTTGCCCCTGTTGTCCGACATTGTATACGTAACTATAGCCCGGTCGCCACTCTGGCGGCAATCTTTTATACCTATCATCAGGCCCATCATCCGCATCCGCGACGAGTCCGATATCATGTCGCTCATAGTCGCAAATTGCTCTATCAGCATACGGGTATTGCCGCTGGCGTAGCGGTTGGCCTCATAATAGTCCTGATGATAAAAGCCAGTAAGCCATTTATAGGCCACATTCACAGGCATGTTCACATCGGTTTTGGCTCCGTAAAAGGCAGTAGTATTGGCAAAGTACCTTATGTAGTAGTCCAGCGGTATCTGGTCATAGTCGGGGGGTATTACAAAAAAACCAGTCTCGTCTATAAAACCATACTTATTGTTGCGTTGCACCGCCGCCAGCCCATTCTCGAAGCCAAAGGCAAAATCGTAGGCAGGTACCAGTACAAAGTTGCCCTTACGATCTATGAACCCCCACTTTTTACCCTTCTTCACAGCGGCCAGCTTTCCCCCTCTGAAGGGGTACGCATCTGTAAACTGTGCTGATATCACTTCCTTTTCTTGCTTGTCTATCCATCCCCATAGTGTGCCTTTTTTCACCAGAAACAGATCGCCATCGGGGTCTATATCGTTGTAGCGGGGTGGCACAACCGACCTCCCTTTACGATCTATTACCCCCCAGCGGCCACGCAGCATTATTTTTGCCATACCGTTGGTATATGGATGCGCGTTGTCGTACAGAAACTCCACAACTTCTTCGGCATTCCGGTTTATGTAGCCCCACGCACCGTTACTGTTCATAACGGCGCACACCCCTTCCGAAAAATAACCGACTGCATTGTATTGCGGCAATATCTCTGACACCCCGTTTTTACCCAAAAAGCCCCACAACTCGCCTGTACGGCCCAGCACACTGTAGGCGGCCATACCATCGCTATAGGTCTCTACACTCTGCACATCGGGCAGTTCAAATTGTACTACCCCGTTTTTATCTATAGCAGCCGGCACGCCGCCTTCCTTTACCACAAAGGCTATACCATCTCTAAACGACGTAGCATACACATACTCGGGCTTTATTACATAATGTCCCGCCTGGTCTATATAGCCCCACTTGCGGTCGGGCCCGGTAGCCACCACAGCCACCCCGCCCGAAAAACAACCAGCTCTGCTATATTGTGGGTATAGCACCGTGCGCCCCTTGCGGCTGATGTAGCCATACATATTGCCGCTACGTACAGGTAGCAACGCAGTACTGGTCTCGTTGCCCGGCCGGCACGAAGCCACCAGCAGCCATGCCAGCAACACACCTATCGCTATGTTTACTCCCTTACGCAAAAACAAGTCCGTAATACCTACGCCGTTAAAACCCATGAAGATACAGAAAAGCACATTACACCCGGCAAACAGTACACTCGCTACAAATACCTGTGTCCATACAATATCAAAACGAGCCGACTCCCCGCAACACCCAATACACAAAACAGACATCCAAACCAGCAAAACGCCACATAGCCACTCGCATTGAGCCGTGCCATCAAAACCGGGCCACTGCACGGGTTGGCTATACACCAGTTATATCTGCAAGGTGTTTACAGCAACTTAGGGAGAATGTCACAATAACTTACACCCTTCTTCTATCATCTGTTGCAGCACGTCCAGCCGCACATCGGCCAGTTTGTTGATGTACAGACACCCTAAACCCGTTTTGTGTTTTCCCAACTGTTGCAGGGCATCGGTATGGTTGTCAATATAACTACCAAAATATACCGAGAAGTTGGTTTTGCGCGGGGCAAAACCAATACACATCCAGTCGGCTTCCCTGCCGGTAGTTTCGCTTTTGTGCCTGCGCATGCCAAACCCTATATAGCCATTGCTCCATAGCGTGGGCTTCAACCCACTGGCCTGCGTCATCATGTGCAGCAGTACAAGACTGTCTGCTCGTTTTTGTTCAGGTGTTATTTGTGCTATATACGCTTCTACACTGTCGGTAGTAGGTTTTGTCTTGTTTTCTGCAAGTTTGCTCTTTTTCTCTGCCATATACAATAACCGAAAGCTGTGTTGCTCAAATGTACAAGATACATAATCGGAATAAAAAAGTTAGTCAGCAAACATCAACTTGTCCGCATTTCGGAATTCACTTCCACATCATAGACGTTTCCATCCCCATGCCAAAACAATATACATTGATAATCAATGCATTGCATTTTTGGCACGTAGTTGGTATTATACTTTGCAACAAACAAGCAAACAACTAACAAAAACATACAAAACGAACTACAATGAAAAACATCATCAAGTCTCTCGCTATTGCCGCTGTTGCTACTTTCGGTTTTGCTACTGCTTCTCACGCTCAGGCTACCGC
>JAGKWS010000108.1 GCA_021151685.1 Chitinophagaceae bacterium | reverse complement strand
GTTTAAGAATTATTGCTTGTATTTATTATGAAAGTTGTTTTTGAGCGAAACGAGGCACATGTTGCAGTCATAGTCCTCCCTATGGCGAAAATGTAACGAAGTTGCAGCCAAAAACAACCATAAGAAAGGCAATGAATAAATCTTAAACCGACTCTTGGCAGTACACAAAATAGTAAGCATCAATACGATGAGGCCAATACTCTTACACTTGTTTTCCAAATAACAAGATTTTTATATTTTTTTGTAAGTGTTACCAACCTTGTAGCAATATTAACTGTCTGTTATCTTGTTATCCAATCATCATATTTATTCATAATGCGCTTATGAAACGTGTACTCATCATCATTGCCCCCCTCATGTTGCTCTTTCCGGCATTACGAGCCCAAATGGTGGGCTCCAACATCTTTCTCCAGGGCAACTATCTGGAGGTAGGTATAACCCCCAACGGTTCCTGGGGTGCCAGCTCCGGTATACCATCGGGTTACCACCCACGCACATCATCCGGTGGTGGGGGAGGTCAGCTTGCATCCGTATACGATTGGGGCCACGATGGCTGGACGGTGGGTACACCGCCCTACATGGGCGATTACACTTATCCCGGTTCCCCGTTCGAAGGATGGGAAATACAAGTAGGTTCCGGACGGGCGCAGGCATTCCAAAACTGTTCCGGCACCTATGTGTCAGCAGGCCTTACACTTACAGGCAGCAATGTGGGCTATGCCTCAACATCGGCTGGTGTATATGGCTATTGGGCAGGTGCTGCGGGTTCCATCCTCATCAATATGGAAACCAGTATCCAACACAATGCATCGGCTGCCGTAATGAAGGTGACACTGAAAAATACTGCCACCGTAGCTTCGCCCGACATATACTATCTACGCACCTGCGACCCCGATATCGACCAAACATGGCCCGGAGGCGGATTCACTACCTCCAATACCATAGTCTACCAGAACGATACAGCCCATAGAGTTTTAGTTACAGCCACCGGAGGTTCTTCCTATCCCCTTGCTGCCCGTTCGTTCGGTCTTGGGGCTATAGATGCAAGGGCTCGTTGCTTTGCCTACAGTAGTTGGTCCATTTCCAGTGCAGTAGACCTCGCCCCGGTATGGGCTGGCACATGGACTGGCTCATCCGCAACACCGGGTGCTACCCTTAGCGGAGATATTGCTTTTGGGCTTGTTTTTCGGTTGGGTTCTATACCTGCAGGCGATAGTGTAACCTTTTCTTATGCCTATATATACAATGTACCCGGTGGCATAGACAGTACATTTATCACACCCTGTTCCGGCACACCCACATCGGGCATCGTTAGTGCCAACTCGCCTATTGCATGCGCCACCACGCCCCTCTCGGTTTCTGTAGCTGGTTATAGCAGTATATCTGGTCTCACATATCAGTGGCAGTCATCGGCAGATAGTGTGGTGTGGAACAATATACCCGGTGCTACAGCATCGGGCTACTCGTTTACCGGCATCACGGCTACTACATGGTATCGTTGCATAGTTACTTGCTCGGCTTCGGCAGCATCCACCATCAGCAGTGCCAGTAAGATAACCTACAGTGCTGCTTGCCCATGCCTGCATACAGCCGGTGTTTGCAGCCCCAATACCAACAGTGCCTGTGCCACTACATCTATCATACTCAACAGTGTTGGTTATACAGCATCTACAGGTGTTACACTCCAATGGCAGTCCTCGCCCGATAGTGTTACTTGGACCGATATGGCAGGGGCTACCACAGTACCCTATACATTTACCGGCCTTGGTGCTACTACTTTCTACCGCCTCAAGGCGCGCTGCACTGCCACCGGCGATGAGGTGTTCTCTAATGCCAGAAAAATTGCCTACACCGTAGCCTGCGCCTGCACCGGCACACCGGTTGGTGGCACTGCCACAGCAAGTACTACGTATTGCAGCGGTTGTTCGCTCACACTCGGCTTGACAGGAATTCCTGCGCTTACAGGCTTCACTTATCAGTGGGAGCGGTCTTTTGATGGCGTAACCGGCTGGGCCAATATCCCTGGTGCAACCAATGTTCCCTACACGCATACCCCTACCGATGCCTTCCACTATCGCTGCAAAATAACATGTACCAATAGCGGCATATCGGCATATTCAGCCAGTGTGTTTGTAGATTATCCATACAGTATCGCAGTCGATAGCATTTACAACCCAAGCGACACCGTTTGTAACGCTACACGCATATTTACCCGTGTCAATAGTATCTCGCCATTACTGCGGCTCAAGACATTCTATGGCGATGGCACTTCCGATTCTGTATCGCTCATAAATGCTGCCGACCACGCATACCGCAACACACTGCATCCATACACCACCCCCGGTACCTACACCGTACAGCGTATATTGTATCTGTCTGGTGTGCCACAAGATACCATCATTCGTTCCTATACCCACTTCTTCTGCCGCACTATACCTGTCAAGATATTTTCCGACAACGATGCCAATTGTGTCAAAAGCAGTACAGAAGTATTCAACTATACCCCGGTTCTGCTACAGGTCGATTCTAACGGCGTGGCAATAGACACCTATTCGGTAACCAGTGGCTTGTATTACCGTGCTATGGGCCCGGTGGGTACAGTCTATACCTTCAGGGTGCTTACCCCCGATAAGGATGTGGTGTGTCCGTCTACAGGTATCCACTCTGTATCTATAGTATCTGGTACGGTATTGTACCCTACGCTGTTCTTTGGTGTTAGGTGTGGCTCTGTTGCCACCTCTTCCGATTTGGCCATACACACCGTTATGACAGCCTCAGCCACCAACAGGCAAAGTGGCACCATTTACCTGCGCAACAACCTCTGTATACCGGCCGATGGTACATTGCAATACAGGTACAGCCACAAGTACAATGGAGGTGCCTACAGTTCGCCGGTAGGGTATACAGCAGTATTCCCATACATCACATGGGTATCTACCGCCGTAGCAACAGATGTAGCCCCACGTAGCTTCTACTTCGATGTAAGGTCTCCGTTTAGCGCACCACTAATCATTGGCGATACCGTCACCTGCGAAATGCGGATAATACCAACGGGCAGCGATGCCGATACTACCAATAATGTCATCATACGTACCGACACCGTGCGTGGCCCCTACGACCCCAACATTATAGAGGTAAGCCCTGCCGGTTGTTTCGATACAACAACAAAATTCCGCTTCACCGTACATTTCGAAAATCTGGGCAATGATACCGCACACAATGTATATGTAATGGATACCTTGTCGCCATGGCTCGATCCTCACTCTATGGAAATCATTCTGTCATCGGCCGAGCAAATGAATATATACCCATACACCGATGGAGGATACAATATTGTGAAATTTGAATTCCCCGACATCAAGTTGCTGGACAGCTCATGGAAAGGCCTGAACGATGGTGCCTTTATTTACGACATCAAGCGTCGGGCCGATATGCCCACCGGTGCATCTATACTTAGTCGTGTGGGTATCTACTTCGACCATAACGATGTGGTAATGACCAACACCGTGCAGAACCTCAAGGGCTGCCCGTTAGCACCTGTACATATTGCCGATGTTCAGGGTAGCAGTGTAAAGATATACCCCAACCCTGCCACTACACAGCTTACCATACAGGCCCATGCCGGTAACTATACTACATACACTATCACCAACGCAGTAGGCCAGCAGCTACAGCAGGGCCATACCAATGGCACACAAACCGTCATAGACATCAAAGACCTGCCCGCCGGTGTGTACAACATCACGCTATATGGCCCCGAAGGCCGCGAGGTGCGCAAGTTTGTAAAATGGTAACGGTCGAAAATTGTAAATAATATATTGCCTGCATAAACGACAGAACCCACCTCATCGGTGGGTTCTGTCGTTTGCGGCTTTGCCGGAAAGCTGGCTTTGCCTGTTACAACTTCAGGGTAATTAATTTACTTACGCGCTCCTTTTTACCGCCCGATACCCCCAGAAATACCACTTCTTTATCATTTGAATATAGTACAGGGCATTCATCAAGCAGGGTATAATCATCTTCGCCACATTTTTGAAGGGTTGATGCGGAATTGGTGCTCAAATCAATTTTAACCAGTTCCAAAGAGGGCCCATCATCACTTTTCGATTTTCCTAAAAATGAATGGTCTATGCCACCCATTACAAAGCCTGCCTTTATTTGCGTTGGCTCCTTCCGCACAGCCGATATGTCGAAGCTACTATAGTCATATATGGCCCAATACATCGTTTTGGCATCGGCCGATACAAACATGTTGGAGTTTGAGTAATTGCTCTTGGGTACAAAATATACATGCTCTGGTTTCAGGTTGGCATTCAGTATCATCATAAATTCCTCTTTCCGGTTGTCACCTTCCTTGCCGGGGCTGGTATTTTGCCCGGTTATGTACAGGTTGTTGTTCACAATCTTCAGCTCCTGAAAACGGAAATACCCCGACGGCGAGTTGCTACCCTTACTGCCAGACACATTCTTTTGCACCTTTTCCATGTCATCAGGCGTTATCACGCTGATGCCTGCCATTTTTCCGTTTTGCACCCGCATTATCTGGTAGTTCTCCAATTCATCTATCCGTGTAGCATTCTGAAAGTTGCCGCCCTCAGCCGTCTGAAACGAACCATAGTAGTAGCCAGTCATCTTCACCTTGCCCGCCGACTGCCCCAGTATGTACAGGCTACCATTGTGTTCCACAATTTGCTCTGGCAACCATTGCGTATTCAGCGCATTGAACGTAAAGCGTTCTTTTACCTCAAGCGTAGTCCCGTCTATTCTGAAGAACTCAAACTCCAGCGGATTTGTTTTGGTTTCGGCCACCTTCACACCATACTTGTTCCAGCCGCTGGTGGGTTGCAGTATCATGATGTGGTCTTGTACACCATCAGCCCGTTGCACCTTCAAAAAACGCGCTGCAAAGTTTTTGTACGGTATGTCAAACGTTGTCTCCTTCTTTTTGCTACCATCAGTACCATATATCCGGCAATACGCTTTTGCCGTTTCGTTGCCATTGGCCGCCGTATAGGTGAGTGTAGTTATTTCGTTGCCCAGCACGCTCGAATACAGATAACCCTCGCCCGTAAATGGTATCTTCATACCCGTTTTCTTTGCCTCCAACCGCTCTACACAGCCCGATGGATTGAAGTTGTTACCAACCGAAGCATATATCTTGGGGTAATACCTGTACTGGTCCAGCCATGCCCCCTCGCGCCCGGCACCCTGCCAGTAGCCATATCCATCTTTTACATCTACACCACTACCCAATACTGGTGCTATGGCCAGTGCCTTGCCCATGCCCACCACCGATTCTTTATCCAAACGTTTGAACTGTAATTTGTCGTCAAAAACAAGGTGCTCAAATCCGTAATTCGTTCCTTCAAACTCTATTACTGCACCCAAATCTGTTTGTTCGCATGTTCTGGTAGAGAAGGTTAGTTTTAGCTCGCCATCCGTCTTTTTTGCACAGACAAAACGTGCTTTTTTACTCTTGCCATTCGCACTCAGATCCATGGTTTTTACATCAAGTGCAATTTGCGCCTGCATACTACCGGCAACAAAAAGTGCCGTACAAAGTGTCTGAATTCTTTTCATGATTTTCCTTTTTTGTGGTTGCTACTGTATTTCGGAAACTGTTGCTTTCCGAATGCAATGCTACAATAGCTGTCACTGCCACAAGTAAGATATATCATGTAATCTGATACGTAGAATTGCGTATTTTTAGAGAATTAGTACCATTCGCTCAACACCACCAATGGGTTGGCGCACTATTTTTACCCATATATGGGTATTGTGAAATGTGATTGATATAACCCGGCATACCGCATATCTACCTATATGTGCGTTGTCTCCCCAACCGTTACCGGCTGCCAAACCTGCGCAACCCATCCAACGCCTGCTTCCTCACGGCATTCCTCAGTACAGGAGACCAGCCCAGCAAAAGCCCCGATGCCCCCAACGCTTGCCGGCTCCATTGCCAGAAGTCAAATACATCGGTATGTTGCACTATCTTCCCATTGCTGAAAACAAAACTGGCCGATACCCGGTTCACTACCTTCTTGCCTGTTTTGGCAAAGGTATAGGTGGCCACCCATTGGGCGGTACCCTTGTGGTCATCGGCCGCCACATTGCTGCAAACCACCTGCACATCAGTCTTCGCCAGTAGCATGCGCCACATATTGCCAATGTCGGCACCGCGCAGTTCCCCAAATACAGCATCGTTAAAAACAGCATCTGGCGCATACAGTGCCGCCATAGTCTCCGCATCATGTTTGTGAAACGATGAGTAAAAAGTATTGATGATCTCTGCCCCGGTCATATGTAGCGTTTGTTGTAAAGTTACAGCAGTATGTACTCTGTTGCTTCTATCATTTTCGCTTCTCACTTGGGGGAAAAGTAAATGTTTAAAATCGGCTCAAATCCTGTTACCATCAGCCATTCCCCTACATTAATCAGGTAAACAAAACACTATGCGAAAAATGCTCGTTGCCCTGATATTGATAGTTACCGTATGCCTTTGTTGCCGGTACAGCCAAAATACCTCATATGCCGACAGCGTACTACCCGCACGCTACTTCGATGTGCCGGTTAATAAAGACACCACCATTACCACCGCCAAAGGCTTGAAAATAGAAATACCCAACGGAGCCCTGAAAGCAGCCGGTAGCCGTGCCCGCATAGTGGTAAGAGAGGCATTTACCCTTGCCGATATGGTACGTGGCAAACTGGCTACACGCACCGGCAATGACGCACTATGCAGTGGCGGCATGTTTTATGTAGGTGCAGGCGATAAAGATGTGAAACTATTGAAACCCATTACCGTATGGCTACCCACCCTCAAACAAGTACCCGGCATGAAGCTATACAAGGGCGATGTAGCAGCCAATGGCACCATAGATTGGGTAGACCCAACCCCACTGCCCGAACAAGAACTGAGCGAATATTTGAAAGAAGGGCAGGTTCTTTTCCGGAATAACTGCGCTTCATGCCACTCCACTACCCGAAAATCTACCGGTTCGGCACTCGCTTTTTTAGACCAACGCAGAGACTGGCATTGGCTGGAGCATTGGGTATGGAATAGCGCGGCTATGATTGGAGGCGGCGATAGACTGTCGGTGTATATATATGATGTGTACAATAAAACTGCCATGACAGCATTCCCGTCAATAACCACTAAACAGCTTCACCAAATATTCGACTATGCCAACTACGAGGCACGCGATATAGACCCCAATACCATACCAGATTATAAGAAACAAATGGACAGTTGCGACCTCTATTGCGAGTTGGCAGGTAAAAATAAACAACAAGTGGATAGCCTCGTAGACATCTATTCGCACTATTTCGCCAAAGAAGAAGCGAGCAATTGGGCGACAAATAATGCTGCGACCGTCATAGTTGAAACACAAAGGCAATTATACTACCAAACAAACATCGAAGCTTTTGGCTGGCACAATGTAGATATACTCAGCAAGAATCTACCCGGCTTCGAAAGCAGCTCATTGGTGGTCTCTGCACCATTGCCGGGCAATACCAGTTTAGAGGTGTGGTTACTGTTGCCGGGTAAGAAAATTTACTTGAATGGATACATGAAAAACGATGAACCCAACAATTTTATTTTCTATGAAAATGACGAACAGATACCATTGCCGCAAAACGAACGGGCAATTGTCTTTGCTACCGGGGTAAAGGATGGCAAAGACTATTTTGGAGTAGGAGAATTCATTACCAGCCGTAACAACAAATACGCTCTAAAGATGGTGCCAACCACTTTGGATTCTATAGCACACTGGATGGCCGGATTGGACACCATGGGCATCAACATGACCGTAAGAGAAACATCTATTGCCCAACAATTGCGCCAACTGAACGGCAGTGCCGCCAAACTGAAACAGGTGAGACCACAAAATTGTAATTGCAAAGAATATGATGCGCTCCAAAAACAGAAAGCAGATACCGCATATGAAAGACTCTATTAATTATGAAGCGTACAGTCTAACAAATTGGATTAGGTGTAGCTCAAATTTGGCAGTACCACACAATTCGTGGTTGAAAATATTAACAATATATTTTGTATGTACCAACTGCCAAAATCGTAACATTATATCATGAAAACGACCCTCCCAATAGTGTTATTGTCGATGCTTTTTGCAACTATTGGTTGTAAGGAGACTACAGTTAATAGCGAAAAAAGCACTGGCAACAAACAACTCATAGACACCCTGAAAGGAGAACCCGGATTTTGGGCACCCAAAGAAGTGTCTTCCGACAAAGGCCCCAATTGCATCATCCGAAACGTGTTGCAAGACAGCAAGGGCTATTACTGGTTTGCCACATGGCAGGGTATTGTGGGCTACGATGGTAAAACGTTTGTAAACTACACTACAAAGTACAACCTGAAAAAGTACCGTGTATTCTCCATTTTAGAAGACAAAAAAGGAAATATGTGGTTTGGCACAATGCAGGGAGGCGTATATAAATTCGATGGCGAGCATTTTACCCATTTTGCCGCTTCCGATGGCTTGGCCGAGAATCGGGTCACCTGTATGCTGGAAGACAAAAATGGCAATATCTGGATGGGAACCTATGGGGGGCTCAGTTGTTTTGATGGTAGTAGTTTTAAGAACTACACCGTGCAAGATGGCCTGGCCGGCAACTATATATACTCGCTGATGCTTGACAACAAAGGCATAATGTGGGTAGGTACCGGACGAGGCATAAACTGTTTTGATGGTAATAAGTTCTCTACAGTCTTGCAATCAGATGGCAATCCATTTCAAAGTGTGCGCAGTATCATTCAGGGGCGCAACGGTACTATGTGGGTAGGGTGCGAAGATGGACTGTTTACAGTTATGGGTTCCACTTCTACCAGGGTATTTCCCAATTACGTAGGCAGTGTGCTCCAAGATAAAGAAGGCAATATTTGGTTTGGTAGCGGTAGCACCCCCAACATGGTCTTGTACAGGTACAATGGCAAAACCTTTGCCGACATCTCTACAAAAAGCGGCAAGCCATGCCCACAAGTTTTTGGCCTTATGGAAGATGCCAATGGCCACATCTGGTTTGGCACTACCAACGGAGCCTGCTACTACAATGGTTTGTTTGTAAGCAGCATCATCGATTAGCTAAATGCTCTGTTTCGAGAACTACCCAACAACCGCTCATATTGCGAAGAAACATTTCTATCAAATTTTGGGCCAAACCATTGGAGGACAAAGTTTTTTGTATAATTTTGACCCCGGAGGGATGGCAGAGCGGTCGATTGCGGCAGTCTTGAAAACTGTTGACTGTTACAGGTCCGGGGGTTCGAATCCCTCTCCCTCCGCTCTTACCCGCCAAAGCTTTTTCAGCGTAGGCGAGCAGTTCATCGGTTAGTACGCTGCTGATCGAAGGAACAAAATTTATCAGGCGGGCTTCGGCGGACGAAGTCCGCCTTTTTATTTCGGGTACGTTCATTATTTTGCACACATGTGGTTCTACGTCTATATTCTTGAGTTGAATAATGGCAAACACTACGTTGGCAGTACGGTGAACGTAAAAGAACGATTTAAACGCCACTCAAAAGGTTACGTACCAGCTACTAAGCCTCATCTGCCTTTAAAACTACTATGGTGCTGTTCATTTCCCAACCGATATAAAGCATACGAGTTTGAACGATTTTTGAAATCCTGTTCGGGTAGGGTATTTGCGTCTAAGCACTTATATCAAGAGCTACTATCGCATCCTCAAATCCTCAACAAGAAAAAGTTCGAAAGTTGTTCCTCTCTCTCCGCAAACTAACAATACTGTTTCGGTGACTATACCTAAGACCTCGATATGTTTTTGCGTCACAATGATGAAGTGTATCATTGTAATAAAACACACAATCGGCGAAAAACAGTAGACCTTCCAAGGGTGATAGGATAATATGGTATGCTCATAGCAGAGGTTTGATTTTGTTAACTTTGCATTATGGAAACAGGGATTCCCGGTTTAAGTTGGGATGAGTCAAAACTCAAAGGATTTAAGGTACATGAACTATACCCATCTGTAGATGTGCCAGCCAGAACCGGCCGACGTGATTTTTATAAAATGGGCTTGGTAAACGGAGAAATTACAATTGAACAAGATGGCCAGACTGTAGATATTAAAGGAACAACGCTATTCTTTATCAATCCTAAAGTGGCTCATTCTATTGTTCGGCATGTGCGCCGAACCAGCGGATACGCATGCATATTTACCGAAAGTTTCATTACTTCCCGTGAACTCCACGCATCACCTTTGTTTAGTGTAGGAGACAATCCGATAATTCCCCTGAACGATGATGAAGCATTCTCTATCGGCAATATTTTTCAAAAAATGCTGAAGGCTTATAATGGCGATTACCTTCAGAAAGCTGATGTCATAAAAAAATGCATTGCTTTAATTATTCATGAAGCACTGGAAATACAACCACCTCAACTGTCTGCACAATTCATAAATGGCACAAACCGCATCGCACATCAGTTTGCCGATCTGTTAGAAAGGCAGTTCCCAATAGAGCGAAGCAACGACCCTTTAAGACTGCGCACCCCGCAAGACTTTGCTGCCAGTCTTGCAGTTCATGTAAATTATCTGAACCGTGCAGTAAAAACGGTCACCGGCAAACCAACGTCTGCACATATTGCAGCCCGTATTATTGCCGAATCCAAAGCACTGCTGAAACATACAGATTGGAGCATTGCCGATATTGCCTATGCATTAGGGTTCGACTATCCAGCCTATTTCAATAACTACTTTAAGCGAATAACGGGCACTACACCCAATTCTTTCCGCAAGGTTTGAAAATCATAGTTATTGGATTGATAGTAATACCTCCCGATTATCGAATAGGTCGAACTTTGGCCTATGAAAATTTTAGTTACAGGAGCTACAGGAAAAGTCGGGAGCAGATTTGTTCCGCGCCTGATAGCCAAAGGATACGATGTTACAATATTGGTAAGAGCTGCATCGCAAGCGATACCCGGTGCCAAAATGGTTGTAGGCGACCTTTATGATGCAAGTACGCTACCTCCTGCAGTTGCAGGCATGGATGCAGTTGTCCATCTGGCAGCCTTGTTTCGTACATTCACCGACAACGAAGGTATCGTAAAAACCAATCATACAGGTACTGTGGCTCTGGCAAAAGCAGCCGTTGCGGCAGGTGTAAAACGATTCGTTTTTGTGAGTACAAGCAACGTCTACCGTTCCGGGTACGGACATCCGGCAAAGGAAGAAGACATTGTCGACATTAATGATTCCAGAGCTTATGCTGCCAGCAAGATTGCCGCTGAACAAGCCTTGCTGAAAATGGACCTCGATGTACGCATTCTTCGTCTGGGTTTTGTGTATGGCGAGCAAGACCCACATATTGCAGAGATAATGCCCATTCTAAAAACTTGGAAACGACACCCCGGCTCCAGAATGCACATGGTACACCATCTTGATGTTGCGCAAGGGTTGTTTTTGTTGTTGGCGCTTGAGGGGCTTAACGGAGAAATTTTCAACATCGTGGATGACGCACCAATCACGCTTTATGAACTGGCAGAGTCGGTAGGCAAGGCAAAGGAAATATTCGACAGTGCGCAGGGCCCTCTCGAAGATCCATTTGAGGGAATCATAAACTCTGAGAAAATCAGAAGAATCGGTTTCAGGCCGTTGGTGCCAAGCTTTTTTGTAGCCAGAGAGTTAGACATACTTTAAATGATGTCTTCCCGTTGGTGCGGGTTTTAGCGTTGTGCCCCGTGTCTGGTACCAGTAGCCCGGTTACAAACCGGGCTACTGGTACCAAGCCAGCCTTCCCAATCTTTCGCACCCTTATTGGCGTAGTGTCCACAGTACGTCATTGCGGCGGTCAATCTTCAGATTAGCGGTACTCCCCGTTTGCCGTAGGCTCTTGCCTACGGCAGGTAACGATGCCGGATTCCGTCCGGCAAATCACACGAGCCCCTCATGCACAACAACAAACCTTTAACCCAACCTTCTAACTAAGACAAAAAAGCCCCATAGCCATTCCCCCGCCCATGGTCTAATGGTGCCTTTTTTGCCGTCCATCAAAGCAATACCGTCCCCAAATAGCACCTGGTCCCAACCCTTGAAACCAAGCCCAGCCATAGCACCACATAGGCAAAAAGCCAGTGCCATGCCGCTCAGTAGCGCGCTGCAAACCACAAAAAATAGGGGCTACACTTGTGGTCGCCCTGTAATGCGTAGCCATACTGTAATTGTCCCGGCGGGACAAAAGGTCTGTAGCATCCAGTCACATTACTATATAATGCCCCATAGGGGCTACCCCTGCTATCTTGCTCACAGTTCAAATCATAAAAACACCTATTCAGACAAACCACCAGATTGGCGTAGTGTCCACACTACGTCATTGCGGCGGCCAATCTTCAGATTGGCGGCACTTACCTATCATGCACAGAACAACGTTACTGAATTTGACATTTGAAATTCAGCCCCATAGCCATTCCCCCGCCCATGGCCTGATGGTGCCTTTTTTTGCCGTCCATCAAAGCAAGGTAGCACCAAAATAGCACCAAACCCTGCCTACGCACCCAAGCCCACCCATAGCACCGCACAGGCAAAATCAGCACCATGCCGCTCAGTAGCGCCTTGCAAACCACAACAAACCAGCGTATAGCTATCCCATGGCCCTGCGGAGCAATTGGGCCATGGGCGGCACTTTCTTTTGTTACTTTTCTTTTCGCTGCTGAAAAGAAAAGTAAGAGCAGCCGGGCACATAACACAATAAAAAGCACACAGTAACCCAGCCGCAGGACAAAAACAATCGATTCCTGAAAATCTTTAAACCCTGCCAATCCTCATTCTGGCAAAAGCCCCATAGCTATTCCCCCGTCCATGGCCTGATGGTGCCTTTTTTTTGCCGTCCATCAAAGCAAGGTAGCACCAAAATAGCACCAAACCCTGCCTACGCACCCAAGCCCCACCATAGCACCGCACAGGCAAAAAACCAGCACCATGCCGCACAGTAGTGCCTTGCAAACCACAACAAAGCAGCGTATAGCCATCCCATGGCCCTGCGGAGCAATTGGGCCATGGGCGGCGCTTTCTTTTGTTACTTTTCTTTTCGCTGTAGAAAAGAAAAGTAAGAGCAGCCGGGCAGA
>JAGKWS010000107.1 GCA_021151685.1 Chitinophagaceae bacterium | reverse complement strand
AACACTACTCGCCACGCTTCTTTTATTGTGCCACTACGGCATAGCCACCCACAGCCATGCACAAGCATCTTTCTTCGACCCCACTTTTGGGGTGGGGGGTAAAACTATTGTGCCATTGGGGATTACCTCTATTGGCAGTTTCAACGCCACAACGATACAAACAAATGGTAAAATACTTGTGGCAGGCATTATGGCAGGCAAGGCAGTTGTAGCTCGTTTTAATGAAAATGGAACACCAGACACTTCCTTTGGCATTAATGGTTTTTTTCAACATGCCGTTTCCAGTACTGTTTTATATGACATTGTACTACAGCCTGATGGAAAGATATTGGCCGAAGGATATATTCCGTTCCCCGGAGATGGCCAGCGGTTTCTAACTGTACGCCTGAATACCGATGGTACTGCAGATGCTACATTTGGTACGGGAGGCACAGTGTCTACAGATTTTGGGCCATTCACAAATGACTGGGGGCAGTCTCTTGCTTTACAGGCAGACGGCAAAATCGTAATAGCGGGCCGAACCGCACCAGATAATATGGGGCTTGCACGTTTGCATGCCGATGGTTCTCCCGATAGTTCTTTTGGCACCAATGGTTTGGTAGTTGGGCCTTATGGCAGGGCTAATGCGGTAGCTATTGGGCCGGATGGCAAGATAGTGGCAGGTGGCCACGCAACAGCATCTCACGATTATGCACTGATGGCCGTACGCTATTTGCCCAATGGTACACTTGATACCTCTTTTGGTCACACAGGTATTGTATACACTATCGCCGGTGAGGCGAGAAGTAATTTTGGCAGGGCATTAGAAATTCAAACCGATGGCCGGATCTTGCTTGCCGGCTCAGGCACATTTAGCACTACAGGAAGTGATCTTACAGTTATAAGATATAATACGGATGGCTCGCTGGATGGATCATTTGGTAGCGGAGGAATAGTGAATGTAGATTTTTACGACAGAGATGATGCATGTGCTGATATGTTTCTTACAAATGATGGTAAAATATTGTTGTGTGGGTCAAGTATAGATATATCGGACAAGCGAGATGTTGTAGTTGTATGCCTTGATAATGATGGTTTAATAAATAATACTTTTGGAAATTTTGGAAAAATTATTGTTTCAATACGCGATTGGACCGACTATGGAAGTGCTATCACTGCGCAGGTAGATGGTAGGGTTATCATTAGTGGTCAGTCTGTTAAATCAAGTGGATCATCTTATAGCGATCCAATGCTCATTAGACTCTTATCAAATGTTTCTTCGATTCAAAACATTGATGATGATACAAAACTGATATTTTATCCTAACCCGGCGACCGAACAGATATTCATAAATAGTTCTGGCACAAGATATATCACCTCCATTTCGGCATACAATCTTTCTGGCAGGTGTTTTTATCTTGAAAACAATAATAATCATACGGTCAATATCTCATCTTTGGAAAGCGGCCTGTATATTTTCCGCATTATCTATTGTGACGGGACGACCAATGTGCAAAAAATATGGGTAGAAAAATAAAATCCAATCACTACAAAAAACCAGCCGAAAGCATTACACCTCCGGCTGGCATCCTCATCCACAAATCACCACTTGTTTTATTGTCCGTTGCGCGTCCATCCGCCACCCAGTGCCCTGTAGAGGTTGATGTGGGCCAGATGCAGGCGTTTGCGTGTTTCTATCAGTCGCAGTTCGGCATCCAGTACATTCTGCTGGGCGGTTACCACCTCCAGATAGTTGGCGTAGCCCGCTTTGTACAGGTCTTTCGATATGACAATTGCCTGCCTTAGCTGGGCGGTGCTTTGCTCTTGCAGGCGGTATTCTTTTTCTACGTTGCCTATATCGCTCATGCGGGTGCGTACTTCGTTGCAGGCCGTAAGCACCTGCTGGCCGTAGCGATACCACGCTTCTTTGTTTTCGGCCTTAGCCTGTCCGTAGGCTGCCTTAATGCTTTTACGGTTGAGCAATGGCCCGGCCAGTGTGCCCAGCAGCCCGGCTGTTGCCGATACGGGGTTGAACATGAGCTCGGGGTGATAGGTATTGTACCCTACATTGGCATTGATAGTAAGCGATGGCAAAAACGCTGCTTTTGCGGCAGCTACATCGGCACCGGTGGCCTTCAGGTCCAGCTCGGCCCGCATAATGTCGGGCCGGTTTGTCAGCAATTGGGCGGGTACGCCCTGTTTTACCATGCTGTGCGTTACGGGGGCAAATATGGTGGTGTCGCGCCCCACGGAGTCGGTCCATTGCCCGGTTACCGTCAGCAGGTAGTTTTCGGTTGCTTTTATGCGTTGCCGTGCTGCAAACTCCATGGCTTGCGTGCGCATGAGTTGTGCGGCAAACTGTTTTACCGCCAGCTCATTGGCCCGGCCGGCCTCTTTTTGGTGGCGCACCATGTCCAGCGCAGTTTCTTGCAGTTGCACGTTGCGTTGTACTATTTTCAGTTCTTCATCGGCTGCTATCAGGTCGTAGTAGGCGTTGGCTACATCGGTCATTACGGTGGTTTCCAGCAGGTGCTTGCCCATCTGTGTTCCCCAAAAGCGCATTTGTGCTGCCTTTTTTCGGTTCCTTAGCTTGCCCCAGAGGTCTACCTCCCAGCCGGCACTTACGCCCAGCATGTAGCTGGGTACTATGGGCGATGGCACCTCGGGTGTGGTGGCATTGCCGGCACCATCCATTGTATGTCGGCCATACTTGATGTTGGATGCAAAGGTATTGATGCCCAATGCCGGTGCCAGTGGTGCCCGTGCCCCCAGCAGGGTAGCCCGGGCGGCCTCGGTACGCTGGGTAGCTGCCAGCAGGTCGTAGTTATGGGTCATAGCTCTGTTTACCAGTTCTTGCAACCATTTGTCGGCAAAATACTGCTGCAAGCCGGGTAGCGAGAAGGTTGTATCGGTACTACTATTGTAGCGTGTGGGTACATTTACTCCTTCGGTGGTCTTCGTTTCGGCAGGTGTTATACAACCACTCGCCCACACCACGGTTGTGAGTAAACCTATTATAGTAGCCTTTCCGGATATTTTAATGGTGTTGCGCATCAGTCATTTCCTTTTTTTCCGTTTGTGAATTGTTTTTCCTGCGTAATTTGGCATCTATGGTGGCAAAAATGTAGTACAGGCCGGGTATAATAATGACCCCGAAAACCGTACCCGTTATCATACCCCCCGCTGCTGCGGTACCTATAGACCGGTTGCCGGCGGCCCCTGCACCAGAGGCAATGCATAGCGGTATCAGCCCTGCTACAAAGGCAAACGAGGTCATGAGAATGGGCCGCAAACGCATAATGGCCCCCTCCATAGCTGCCTGATAGACCGAATGACCTTTGCTGCGCATCAGCTCGGCATACTCTACAATCAGTATGGCATTTTTGCCCAGCAAGCCTATGAGCATTACCAATGCCACCTGTGCATAAATGTTGCTCTCCAGCCCTGTAAGCATGAGTAGCAGGTAGGACCCGAAAATGCCCACCGGCAACGATAGTATTACCGATAGCGGCAGAATAAAGCTCTCGTACTGAGCCGAAAGCAGCAGGTACACAAACAATAGGCAAATAGCAAAAATGAAGAGTACCTGATCGCCCGATTTCACCTGCTCGCGCGTCATGCCAGACCACTCTATACTGTAGCCGCGTGGCAACTTTTCTTTGGCAATAGCGGCAATTTTATCTATCACCTCGCCGCTACTATAGCCCGGTGCTGCGTCTCCGTTTATCATAGCCGATACGTACATATTGTATCGCGTCAGTTGCTCTGGTCCATACACCCGTTCCATCTTCATAAACGCCGATAGTGGCACCATTTCGCCCATTTTGTTTTTTACAAACAAGTCCATCACATCTTCGGGCTTTTTGCGGTATTGAGGGCCGGCCTGTAACATAACCCTGTACATTTGCCCAAACCGTATAAAGTTGGTAGTGTAATAGCTTCCCAACATTGTTTTCAGTGTAGTCATAGCGGCACTGATGGTAACCCCTTTCTTGGCAGCCATCTCCTGATCTATAACAATCATGTACTGTGGGAAGTAAGGGTTAAAGCCGGTTACTGCATTTACAATACCCGGTGTTTTATTCAGTTCGTCCAGAAACTTGTTGGTAACCTCTGCTGTTTGTTTCAGGTCGTCGCCTCCATTACGGTTTAGCAGTCGCATCTCGAAACCACTGGCATTACCAAAGCCCGGCACCGTGGGTGGTGCAAAAAACTGTATGCTGGCATCGCCGGCATTACTGCATTTTCGGGTCAGTTCGGCTATTATTTCTTCTACCGGTTTGCGATCATTCCATGGTTTCAGGTTTATCATCGCCATACCATACGATGCTCCTGCCACTTCCGTCATCAGGCTGTAGCCTGCCAGTGTAGATACGGACTCTACCGCATCAATGCTATCTGCCACCTTCTGTATTTTGTTCAGTACAGCCTCTGTACGCTCCAGCGTAGCACCGGCGGGGGTAGTTACATTTACATATATCATACCCTGATCTTCGGTAGGTATAAAGCCAGTTGGCAAGCGGCTGGCCAGCCCCCATGTAGCTGCCATAAAGGCAACCAGCACCCCCATTATCGCCATTCTGCGGCCCGTAATGCGCCCCAGCAACCAGCGATATTTGTTAGTGAGCCGGTCGTACCCCCGGTTGAACGACTTGAAAAATGCCCCAAGCGGCCCCTTTTGTTCGCCATGTCCGGGTTTCAGAATGATGGCGCACAATGCGGGTGTAAGCGTGAGTGCGTTTACACCAGATATAATGATGGCGATAGCCAGTGTGATGGAGAACTGTTTATAAAAAATGCCCACGGGCCCTTCCATAAATGCTACCGGCAAAAACACTGCCGACATGACCAGCGTTATGGCAATGATGGCACCACTTATCTCCTTCATAGATTGCAGGGTGGCATCCATTGCCGATAAATGATACCGGGTCATCTTTTCGTGTACGGCCTCTACCACCACTATCGCATCATCTACCACAATTCCTATAGATAGTACCAATGCAAACAAAGTCATCAGGTTGAGCGAGAAACCTACTGCCTGCATAAAGAACAACGCCCCTATCAATGCCACGGGCACGGCCAATGCGGGTATGAGTACCGATCTGAAGTCTTGAAGGAAGAGAAATACAATGATAAATACCAGTATAAAAGCCTCTATCAAGGTGCGTTGCACCTCGTGTATGGATGCATCGAGAAACCGCGAAACGTCGTAACTAATTTTGTACGTCATACCCGATGGGAAACTACTCTCCTTTAGCTCTGCCATGCGGGTTTTGATGTTGGCAATTACCTCGCGTGCATTTGAGCCCGGCCGCTGCTTGAGCATGATGGATGCTGATGGGCTGCCATCGGTACCAGAGGACATGGAGTAGTCTTCGGAGCCAAATTCAATTTCTGCAATATCCTTCAACCGAAGGAAAGAGCCGTCGTTGTTGGCCCTTATCACTATATCACCATATTGGCTGGCACGAGAGAATTTACCGCTATACTTCAGCACATACTGAAGTGATTGTGGGTGCCTGCCCGAGCTCTCGCCGGTTTTGCCGGGTGCAGCTTCTACATTTTGTGCGCGTATGGCCTCGACCACTTCGTCGGTGCCCAGGTTGTAGGCCAGTAATTTATCGGGCTTTAGCCACACACGCATACTGTAGTCTTGTACGCCCATGATGTCGGCAAACCCCACACCGTCTATGCGTTTCAGCTCTTTGAGTATGTTGATGTCGGCAAAATTGTATATAAATTTTTCATCGAGCGAAGTATCTGAACTCACTATGTTCAGGTACATCAACATGCTGTTCACTTCTTTCTCGGTGGTTACGCCTGCCTTTATTACTTCTTCGGGCAGCTCGTCGAGTATGGTGGTGATACGGTTTTGCACGTTTACGGCAGCAATATCGGGGTCGGTGCCTACCTTGAAGTATACCTGTATGATGGTAGTACCATTATTACTGGTTACGGTAGACATGTAGGTCATACCGGGCACACCATTTATGGCACGCTCCAGCGGTATGGCCACGGCATTGGCACACACCTCGGCATTGGCACCTGTATAGTTGGCCGTTACCGTTACGCAGGGGGGAACGATGTCGGGGAATTGAGTTACCGGCAGGCGGAACAAGGCCAACACACCCAGCAACACTATAATTAATGAAATAACCAGCGACAACACGGGCCGCTTTATGAATATCTGAAACATGAAAGTTTTTTGGAAAGCCCGAAATACAGCCACTACGGCACACTATGTACCGCAGACACACTCCATTTCGTAAAAAATATCTATTCTGCCTTGCGCTGTTGCGGGTTCACCTTCATTCCTTCTTTCAGGAACTGAATACCTTCCCATGCTATCACTTCGCCCTCGCTAAGGCCGGAGCCTACAATATAGTTGTGGTCGGTGCGGCCAGCGGGTGTAAAATGACGCATGTGTACCACATTGTTTTTGTCTACCACAAACACATAGGTTTTGTCCTGAATCTCGAAGGTGGACCGCTGTGGTACCAGCAAGGCACCGGTATGGTGGTCGCTCAGCTTTATTTTGCCGGTGGCATGGTGCCGCAGCAGGTGTGCCGGGTTGGGGAAACGGGCTCTGATGGCTATAGAGCCCGTATTTTCTTCAAACTCGCTGGTAACTGTTTCTATTTTGCCTTTATGGTCGTATTCTTTGCCATCGCTGAGTATGAGGCTTGCTATCTCTTGACTGGTGGCAGTATCGGTAGCCAGCATTCTGCGGTATTTCAGATATTCATTTTCTGATATGTTAAAATAGGCATATACTGAATTGATGTCGGAAATAGAAGATATAAGCGTGCCCTCGCTTGCAAGGCTTCCCTTCTTGAGCGGTATGCGGTCTATAAATCCATCGAACGGGGCTCGGATGCTGGTGTATGACAGGCGGTGGTTGGCTATTTCGAGATTTGACAAGGCTTCTTCTACCCGGCTGTTGGCTACTTTCACCTTGGATGTTGCCAATGCCTGCTCGGTAGGGGCAACAATTTTTTTGTCTACAAGCCCCTTTACCCGCTCCAATTCTACCTCGGCCTGTAGCTTATCGGCCCTTGCTACATTGAGCTGTGCCTGTGCTTTCAGTACCTCGTTGCGGTATTCGTTGTCGCGTAGTTTAAAGAGTAGTTGCCCTTCCTTTACGTGTTGTCCTTCATCTACGTATATTGTTTCGACATAGCCCTGCACGCTGCTACGTATTTCTACATTGCGTACTGCCTGTATGTCGGCCACGTAGATGTCATCCAGATTGAGGTCTTTTTTTTGTATTGCGACTGTCGATACATTGATGACAGCAGTTTCTTTGGTGTTTTTTTTGTTACTGCAAGACATTGCCATTGCAGCAAACAGGATAATAACAAGATTTCCCGGTTGCATAGTTGCATTTAAGAGATAAAACAAAAGAATACACAGCATACCATGCGGCACACTGCAAATAACCATTCCAAATTGTTTATCTATCAGAAAACGGCACACCTGAACAGGTGTACGTAATAGCCGGGACGAAGAAAAAAGCGAGGCAGTCCTCCACATGACCGTAATGCACAATACCAGGTATAGTAGGGTACTATGGCCAGCGAGGACAACATAACCACCGGAGACTGCGCATGAATAATGCGTTTGCGGTAGACGTTCTGGTGAATGCGAGACCTGCTGTTTTTTACTATGTGCGAATAATCATCTTGCAGGTCGGTACGAGGATCGCTGCTGACATCTTTAAGGATGTGGTGGAAGATGGTATTGCGCTGGTGATGTGTGGCTGGTTGTGGCCCAGCCGACATTATGACGATGCATAACAAGGCCAACACCCCCAATACGAGGTGCCTGAAAAAGGATATATATCGGCCTTGAAATGACAATTCTTGTAATATAATTGGGCGAATATAGAAACTATTCAGCAAAATTTAAGTTAAAGCCGACTTCTTGTATCGCCTTTTGGGGTATAAGAAATACTGATTGGGAAATAGTTTTTCTTATTAATATACCGATTGGTATATTTTGTTACCTTTACATCAAAATAGTGCTTCCCGTGAAAAAGTCGGAACGTACACGGCAATATATAATAGACAAAGCAAGCCCGGTATTTAATAGCCGGGGTTTTGCCGGCACCTCGCTTGCCGACCTGATAGAGGTTACCGGCCTGACCAAGGGTGCCATTTATGGCAACTTTGCCAATAAGGACGAGGTAGCATTGGCTGCATTTGATGCCAATTTTCAGCGCATTACCAACTACCTTAAAGCCGAAATATTGGCTCATGAGCATGCTATAGACCGACTACTGGTGTACCCTAAGGTATATAGGCATTTTTTGCAGATACCATTTTTGCAGGCGGGTTGCCCCATACTAAACACCGCTACCGAAGCGGATGATACCCACCCACAGCTACGAGAAAAAGCAGCTAATGCGCTTAGTTTTTGGAAACAATCGCTGGAAAATCAGGTATTGCGCGGTATAGCACGACAAGAATTAAATAGCAACACCAAACCTACGCAAGTGGCCGTGGTGATGATGACGGTGATAGAGGGTGCGATTATGCAATGTAAGGTTACGGGGACAACTACCGAGCTACATATAGCTATGGCTTTTCTTGAGGATTTTATTAATGGATTGAGTGTATAAGCGAAGATGTCAAAATAAAGTAAACCATTTCAACAATTCTATTCCCCTTGTGCGGCATTGCGGAAGTCCTTAAATGATTCATCATTCGCGGATTCCGCGCTTTGCACAAAAGAAATATAATCATTAAACTCGGTGTACTTTATTTTGCCATCTTCACTAATTTTTTTTCACTAAAAATATACCGATTGGTATATTAAAATGCAAGCAAAATGAAAACGCAGGAAGTATTTATTGTATCGGCAAAGAGAACACCAACTGGTGGTTTTCTGGGGTCGCTTTCGCCACTATCGGCCACAGAATTGGGTAGCCATGCCATAGCGGCCGCTATGGCAGCTACACCACTACCGGGCACCCACGTAGGTTCGGTGTATATGGGCAATGTACTATCTGCCGGTTTGGGACAGTCGCCTGCGCGGCAGGCGGCCATACATGCCGGTATACCGCCCACTACCGATGCTACCACCATCAACAAAGTATGTGCATCGGGCATGAAGGCTGTGGTGATAGGGGCACAGCAAATAGCCCTGGGGCTGGATGATGTAGTAGTAGCCGGAGGAATGGAAAGTATGAGTAATGTGCCGCACTATCTGCACCGCCGGCAACCGCTGAAGCTGGGGCACGAAACACTTAAGGATGGCCTGACACAAGATGGTTTGACAGATAGCTTTTGGCACCAGCACATGGGCAACCTTGCCGAATTGTGCGCAAGGACGTACAATATAGACCGTGTGGCACAGGACGAATATACCCTTGCATCTTACCAAAAAGCGGTAGCGGCTACAGAGGCGGGCAAGTTTACTGCCGAGATAGCACCTGTAACAGTAACGATGGGCAAAACAACTGTAACGCTTGATGCCGATGAAGACATTTACAAACTGGTGCCTGAAAAAGTACCGAAGCTGAAACCTGTGTTTGAAGAAAACGGCACTATTACAGCAGCCAATGCGAGCAACCTGAATGATGGTGCAGCGGCCCTTGTACTGGCATCGGCCAATGCGGTAGCAGAACATGGCCTGGCACCGCTGGCCCGTATAGTGGCATATGCCGATGCGGCACTGGCCCCTGAATGGTATAGCATAGCCCCCACCACAGCCATTAATAAGGCACTGCAACTGGCAAACCTCTCTGTAAGCGATATAGACCTTTTTGAAATAAACGAAGCGTATGCGGCTGTGGCATTGGCCAACAGGCAATTGCTGGGTATACCCATGCACAAGCTGAATATATACGGAGGGGCGGTAGCCATAGGGCATCCGTTGGGTGCATCGGGTGCGCGCATTCTCTGCACACTGGTATGGGCATTACTGCAGGAGGGCAAACGGTATGGTGTAGCGGCCATATGTAATGGCGGCGGTGGTGCTACAGCAATGATTATAGAAAATATGCAATACACAGCATGATAGAGATAACACAAACCACCGACATACTACAGCGCACACCGCTTGTATTGCAAACATTACTTACCAATGTGCCGGCACACTACACCCATCAAAACGAGGGGCCGGGCACATGGACTGTGCCGGAGGTGCTGGCTCACCTTATATATGCCGATGTGCATAATTGGATTCCGCGCATCCGTCTCGTTGTTCAATCGGCAGTGCCTCCGGTATTTACCACCTTCGATGTCAGTACCCAATTTGGTGAGTTGCAAGATACCGATGCGCTCATTGCCCGCTTTACACAGGCACGTACTGTTGCTTTACAGCAACTACACCACCTTGGCATAGAACCGCAGTACCTGCACAAAACGGCCATACACCCGGCATTGGGTACGGTAACGCTGGCACAGCTACTCGCCACATGGGCCACGCACGACCTGGCGCATACCGCACAAATCATCCGCATCATGGCCAAACATAATACCACAACCGTGGGGCCGTGGGTCAGCTATTTATCTATACTGCACGACAGGAAACAATAACCTTGAAATACCACTAACATGAGTTACATAGAAAGTGCCCGCAAACAATTTGCTTATTACAAACACCTGGGCGAAAAAACAATAGACCAATTGCAGGACGACCATCTGAATTGGCAATATAACGAAGCGTGCAACAGCATAGCCACTATTGTGCGGCACCTGTATGGCAACATGTTATCGCGGTGGACGGATTTCCTAACCACCGATGGCGAAAAGGAATGGCGCAACCGCGATGCGGAATTTGCCCAACAACCACTGGATAGGGCAGCCCTGCTGCAACTGTGGAACGAGGGCTGGAATTGCCTTTTTGCTGCACTGGACAGTATTACAGATGCCGACCTTGACAAGGTCATTTACATTCGCAATGAGGGGCACTCGGTGATGGAGGCCATCAACCGGCAGTTGGCACATTACCCCTATCATGTAGGGCAAATGGTATTTATAGGCAAAATGGCTGCTGCAACACAATGGCAGTCGCTGTCTATACCCCGCGGCCAGTCGCAAGCATATAATGCTGAAAAATTTGCTGCAGAGAAAACAAAGCGACATTTTACGGATGAGTTCCTTTCGCAATCTTCCACTGATTCATCTTCAAATGCATGAGTATGCAAACCATCAATAAGGCACCGTCTTCGCAGTACAAAATACGGTTTCATGACTGCGACATGTTTGGGCACCTCAACAATGCCCGCTATCTCGACTATATGATTTCGGCCCGGCAAGACCATTTGCAGGACAATTACAATTTTCTCTTCAACGACCACTATAAACAAAATCGTGGCTGGGTGGTTACCCATCACGAGATACAATACCTGAAGCCTGCCCGGTTTGATGAAACAGTTACCATAACATCGTTGGTACTTGGTGTTGCCGAAGACACCTTGTTTGTAGAAATAATGATGCTGAATGAGACTGGTACACAACTGAAAGCATTGCTGCGCAGCACGCTTACCTACATTAACCTGCAAACGGGGCGTAGAGAGCTACACCCTACAGAATTGGTTGATTGGGCAAATACGTTGGTTGCCGAGGTGAGAGGGAATACTATACAGGAACGTATAGATATGATAAAACAAGAATTGACTTCCAAACACTAAGGGCTGGTTTAAGAGCCGGTTTAAGATTTATTCATTGCTTTTCTTATGGTTGTTTTTGGCTGCAACTTCGTTACATTTTTCGCCATAGGAATGGCTATGGCTGCAAAATGTGCCTCGTTTCGCTCAAAAACAACGCTCATAATAAACACAAGCAATAAATCTTAAACAGGCTCTAAGCACCGGGTAGAGCATGCTCCTGTAACCCTGCAAAAAAGGCCAACATATGGGCCAGTGCAGTGGCACTGTGCATGCGCTCACCATTGAGGAGCGATTCCCGGGCAGCGGCCGACGCACGCTCGCGCATCATGCGCTCATATGCTGCAATAGATTGTTGCAATGTTTCGTACGTGTCATCTGTCAGACAGTTGCATACATCTAATGCATCCTTCATGGCCATATTCACGCCCTCGCCGGCAAATGGTGGCATTACATGTGCTGCATCTCCAATAATGGTGAGGTTGGTTTGTGCCGGCCAGGCCTGATTTAACGGCATGCAATAAATGGGACGTGGTATTAATGGAATGTCGACCTGCTGAAACAACTGGCACCAAATGGGATCCCAATCGTGGTATGTTTTTACAAACCAATTTTTTACGGCATCTCTGTCGCCAAAATCGGGACCATGCTGCTTTACCCAGCCATCCGGGGCATTAAAGCTGAGGTAGAAACCAATAGCATCGCCCGCTTTCTGCCCCATCAGTATATTATAGCCATTACCAAATGCCATTATTTTGCCACCCTTCAAGAGAGACGAAATTGCCGCTGCGGTTTGGCTTGCATTGTAAATATTGCCCTCAATCATAGTAATGCCTGAATAGAAAGGGCCAATGTTTGTGAGGTACGGTCTTAT
Source organism: Chitinophagaceae bacterium (assembly GCA_021151685.1). Taxonomy (GTDB): domain Bacteria; phylum Bacteroidota; class Bacteroidia; order Chitinophagales; family Chitinophagaceae; genus Nemorincola. The sequence goes on along the minus strand of JAGKWS010000107.1, from coordinate 8,473 downwards.
TTTAGAGTTGGCTCCATCGGCACCAATCACTACATCGGCATATATACCAGCCCGATTCTTGAACTGCAATTGCCAGCCATTGCCGCTCTGCTGCATGGCTACAAAATGGCTGTTCCAAACAATGGTATCTGTCTTCAATGATTTGACCAGCATGGTTCTCAATACGCCCCGGTCTATCTCTGGCCGAAAGTGTTGCGCTCCAAAATCCTCAATTGGTTTCTGGTGGTGGTCGGTAAAATGCACATGGGCACTGGCATCCATTATCTGCATCCTATCGGCCCCGGGCATGTAGTTCTGTCGAAATTCATCCATCAGGTTTGCCTGTTGCAAGGCTGCAATTCCAGAATCGTCGTGCAGATCGAGCGGGGCACCCTGTACTCTGGCATGTTCATCTACATCTCGTTCATAGACGTTAACTTCTATACCCCTTTGTTGCAGTAGCCTCGCCAGCGTCAATCCGCCGGGGCCGCCACCTACAATGGCAACTATTTTTCCTTTCAATTTCGTGTTCATATCAATTGATTTATGACACAAAATTATTGGTCCTTTATGGCCGACAATAGTATAAAACGGTCATTTTGGTTGCGAGCCAGCACACCGGGCACCGCACCCGAGAACTTTTTTATTTCCTTGATGAAATGATTCTGGTCTGTAAAATTGAGCTCGGGGAAAAGCTTGCCATGGGCAATATGATTGAGCGAAGCCCGGAACCTGAGAATACTACAATATGCCTTTAGCGATACGCCAAAATATTCATTGAAGTACCTATTTATTTGCCTTGGCGGCCAAAAAATACCGGCTGGAAGAGACATGGCACCGTTCACCAGCCCCGCCACTTTCTGGCCCAATATATTTTCGACAGCAGGCAAACGGAAACTTACTGCGAACATTTTTACGCCGGGTTCTACGGTTGCCTGATCGGCAGTTGTGGCCAAACCTAAAAGTATTACCTGATAGGGCATGTGTGTGGCCGAGGTAAAAAACAAATCGATACGACCATCGGGCAAACCGGTAACAAATTTTCGCTCGTCCGAATGGTTGCACAACATCCAGAAATTGTCGACATATGCAGAAAGATGTTTGCCGGGCTTAACCTGCCGGAACTCGAGGTGTTCGTCCATTATATACTACAAACAATGATAAAAATACGGTTGGAATACCAATAATGATATCCAAATTTACAAGTCTGTGGTGGGTATCTTGTGAGATTTTTTGTGGATGTAGCTGTGCGGTATTAGTGGTGGGATAGGAATATATGTGCCATTTTTGGGGGATGACGAGTAGAAGGCTGCATGGCTTTTGCCAAACTGAGATAATGTGGCTGTTTGCAGACTGTTTTGGCTAAGCCTGTCTTTTCATATGCTCTATTCCCCGAAATGAAGGCCGGGGCAACAGGAATAATATGTTTATGAAGTGTATTATTTGTGTTGTGCCTGCTGGAAAATACTGCAGGGCAACAATTCAAGACAGATCAGCCCCGGATGCCTAATTGCCAGCGCGTCATCTTCGAGAAACTTGGTGGAGGCTGAATCGTGAGTCAGACGATTATTTTGTGCAAAAGTAATCATGCAACATTTAACAATATGGTGGGGGTATGGTGGTGGGTAGTGTGTGCATCTTTCGTATTTTTACCGAAACGAACATAATATATGAGACATACATTGATGGCGATTGCCACGGCTTTTGTAACGACGGTATCGGGTGTGGCTATGGCGCAGCAGGCAAAGAGTCTGGCGATAGGGGCTACACTGCCGGCTACGGATAAGACATTCACCAATACATCGGGCGGTAGCGATATGGCCTATTATAAAGGGGCTGATAAGAATGGTTTTCTGGTAGTGTTTTCCTGCAATACGTGTCCGTTTGTGGTGAAAAATGAAGGCACCATCAAGCGTACTTTGGCGTATGCCAAAAAGCATGGTATAGGGGTGGTGATTGTGAACTCGAACGAGGCTAAACGTGATGGTGACGATTCGTATGGGGAGATGAAGAAGTATGCCATAGCGCAAGGGTATGATGTGCCCTACCTGATAGATAAAAACTCGGAACTGGCGGATATGTTTGGTGCCAGCCATACACCTGAGGTGTATTTGTTTGACAAAAAGAGCAAGCTGGTATACAAGGGTGCTATGAATGACAATCCGGGTTCGCCAACGGAGGCGAAGGTGGCCTATATTAACGATGCGATAGATGCTGTGGTGGCTGGAAAGGCACCGAACCCGGCCGAGACAAAGTCGATAGGGTGTAGCATAAAGCGTAAATAATATTCTTTGCTCTGTGAGCGATGTGCGGTGGTTTCGTTAAAAATAGCGGAACCACCGCTTTGTTTTGAGCAATGGGGTAGGGTGGTATTTTTCTTATTCTTATTTCGCACTACCTTTGCGGTCTCATGTCTGACGCAATAAAGCACGAATGTGGGCTTGCATACATTCGGTTGTTAAAGCCACTCTCTTTTTATCTCCAGAAATACGGATCGGCATTTTATGGGCTCAATAAGTTGTACCTGCTTATGGAAAAGCAGCACAACCGCGGGCAAGATGGTGCCGGTATAGCCACCGTGAAACTTGATACCGAACCGGGGCATCAGTTTATGCACCGGTTGCGGATAGCGGGCAATCAGGCTATTTCGCAAATCTTCCAAAACATTAGTCAGGAAGTGGGTGAGATGGAACGTATGTATCCGGAGATAATGCAGCACCCCGGCCTGATGAAGGGCTACCTGAAGTTTGTGGGAGAGGTGATGCTGGGCCACCTGCGCTACGGCACACAAGGCAAAAATAATGTAGAGTTTTGCCATCCGTTTGTGAAATCGCATATTAACCCCACGCGCAACCTGACAATGGCGGGCAACTTCAATCTGGTAAATACCGATGAGTTGTTCTCGAGACTGGGACAATACCCCAACAATACCCTGCGCGAAAGCGACCTGGGTGCCATGATAGAGACCGTACATTATTATCTGTGTCAGGAAGACGACCGTAACCCTGCCAACCTGAATATAGAAGGCATACTGAAACAGGCCACCTGCAACTTTGATGGTGGGTATGTGTTCTGCGGATTGGTGGGCAATGGCGACAGCTTTGTGATGCGCGACCCGAATGGTATACGCCCCTGCTATTATTACCAGAATGATGAAATAGTTGTAGCAGCATCGGAAAGGGCGGCCATCATGACCAGCCTGAACGTGCAGCAAAGCGATGTACACAAGCTGGAGCCCGGCCATGCTATAATAGTAAATGCCCGTGGCGAGGTGAAGCACAGCGAAATACTGGCCCCGCGCGAACTGAAGGCATGTAGCTTTGAGCGTATATACTTTAGCCGAGGTAGCGACCCCGAGATATACCGCGAGCGTATGGCACTGGGGCGCAATTTGGCAGAGCCGGTACTGAAGGCGTTGGACTATCATTTGCGCCACACTATAGTATCGTTCATCCCGAATACGGCCGAGATAGCTTTTTACGGACTGATAAAGGGTTTGGAGGACTTCTTGAAGGACATACAGGTGCAGCGCATACTGGCGCGGCCCGATATGCCTGCCGAAGAAATGCACGAGCTGATACACCGCCGTGTACGCATAGAAAAGATAGCCATAAAGGATGTGAAGATGCGCACCTTTATTACCGAAGATGCATCGCGCAATGAGATGGTGCAACACGTATACGACATAACCTATGGTACTGTGGAGCGTGGGGTAGATACACTTGTGGTGATAGATGACTCGATAGTGAGGGGTACTACGCTGAAGGAGAGCATCATCAAGATGCTGAACCGACTGGGGCCTAAGCGCATCATCATAGTATCGTCGGCACCACAGATACGGTACCCCGACTGCTATGGTATAGATATGAGCCGTATGGGCGATTTTATTGCGTTTCAGGCGGCGGTATCTTTGCTGGCAGATAGTGGCAGGGAGTCTTTGCTACAGGAGGTATATCAGAAATGTAAGGATGCAGATGCGGCTGGTACGTTGCATACCGAGAACTTTGTGAAGGCGGTATACGAATCTTTTACAGACGAACAGATAAGTGCCAAGATAGCCCGTATGCTGCGCCATGAAGAGGTGCAGGCCGAGGTAGATGTGATTTATCAATCGCTGGAAGGATTGCACATGGCTTGTCCGGACAACAAGGGGGATTGGTATTTTACCGGCAACTATCCTACACCGGGTGGCAACAAGGTAGCTAACAGGGCGTTTATGAAGTATATGGAGAAACAAGAGGGCCGTGGCTACTAATTTTTGAGTCGGATCAGTCTTGTTTTTTCAGGAATTTCTTATTTTACAACAATGTTTTTAACGGGGCAGCACTCATATGCTGCCCCTTCTGTATAAATTTACAAGCATGAAAGTTTTTATATCAGGGGCATCGGGCCTTGTGGGTGGCAACTGCCTGAAACACTTTACCGAAATGGGATGGGAAGTGGTAGGTTCTTACTTTTCTTTTCAGACAGAAAATACGGTGTTTTATGATACGCTGATACCCGAGCAGCCGGGCAACTTTGATGTGAAGGCATTTGCCCCCGATGTAATAGTGCATTGTGGTGCGTTGACGCATGTAGACTATTGCGAGACGCATGTGGAAGAGAGTTATGAAAAGACGGTGCAGAGTACCATTAACCTGATAGCACTGGCTAAGGAATGTAACAGCAAGATGGTGTATATATCTACCGACTATGTGTTTGACGGGGAGCATGGCCCTTACCGCGAGGATGCCCCCGTACACCCCATAAGTGTGTATGCTGAACATAAGCTGGAAGCCGAGCAACTGGTGCTAAAAGAAATACCCGATGCGCTGGTGCTGCGTGTGACCAATGTGTATGGAGATGAGGTGCGTGGTAAGAACTTTGTGGCCCGCATTGTGGACCAGTGCATTAATAAACAGAAACTAACGCTGAAACTGCCCTATGACCAATATGCATCGCCGGCCAATGCGTGGGACATAGCCCGAGCCATGTATGTGCTGCTGCGCGATGGTAAGGGTGGCATATACCATATTGGTGGTACTGATTATGTGAACCGTGTAGAGCTGGCGTTGCGGGTGCTGAGCTACTTCCCTGATGCGGAGTATGAGCTGATACCAATAAGCACGGCCGATATGAAACAGCCGGCAGCACGCCCGCTGCTGGGTGGGTTTGTGAAGATGAAGTTCAGCAATGAATATCCCGAATTTCTGTTTGGCAATGTAGATAGTTATCTGCAGGCGAAGCTGGCACAAATGGCAGGCAATTAATTTCTTATTTTTCTCCAGATATACCTACTGATGAGCGACCGCAGACAGTTTCTGAAACAATCTTTACTGACAACGGGTGGTTTGGCTGCGGCATCGTCTTTGCTGGCAAAGGGTGCCGGGGTGCAACCTGCAGTACCAGAGGTGGCTTACAAGCAGTTGCGCAACCAGCAAGTAGTAGTATCTACTTGGGATTTTGGGCAGGAAGCGAATGAGGCAGCATGGCATGTGCTACAACAGGGTGCCCGCGCTGTAGATGCTGTGGAGGCTGGTGTGCGCGTGCCGGAGGCCGACCCTGAAAACCAAACTGTAGGTTATGGTGGGCGACCAGACCGAGACGGGCGTGTGACACTGGATGCCTGCATTATGGACGAGCACTACCGGTGTGGTGCAGTGGCAGGGATGGAGCATATTATGCACGCCATATCGGTTGCCCGGCAGGTGATGGAAAAGACACCTCATGTGATGCTGGTAGGCGATGGTGCGCTACAGTTTGCACTGGCCAATGGGTTTACCAAACAACGATTGCTGACTGCCAAGAGTGAAGCCGAGTGGAAGGAGTGGCTGAATACCAGTGAATACAAACCACAACGGAATGTGGAAAATATGCTGCCGGGGGGTAAGTACAATCATGATACCATAGGTATGCTGGCTATGGATGCCAAGGGTAATATGGGCGGTGCCTGTACTACCAGTGGTATGGCCTATAAGCTGCATGGCCGTGTTGGCGACTCGCCCATAATAGGGGCGGGCCTATATGTAGACAATGAAGTGGGTGCGGCTACCAGCAGCGGAGTGGGGGAGGAGGTGATACGCATTGTGGGTTCTCATTTGGTAGTGGAGCTGATGCGGATGGGGTTACAGCCTGAGGAAGCATGCCGGAAGGCGGTGGAGCGAATAGCCCGCAGAAACCCGGAGTTTGCGAAAGAAACACAGGTTGGTTTTTTGGCACTGAACAAACATGGCGAGTATGGAGCGTTTGCGCTGCAGCAAGGGTTCTCGTTTGCGGTGCGTACGCATACCACCAATGAAATACATCAGGCAAAGAGTTTGTTTGGTGGGTAGTGATTGGGGTTTTCTTCACCACAAGGTGCACCGAGGATTTGCAAGGGACAGATTGAGGCCACAAAGGCTTGTGAGCAGAAGCCCCGGCTTTGTAACTATAGAGAAAGCACCTGCAGACATATATATAGTGGCAAGGTGTATGAGGATATAATGGAGCCAGTTCCAGGCACCTTAATACTGCAATTGTATTGCTCCTAATGGAGCAATAATGCTATTCCAGGGCATTTGCTACATAGCTAACACCCCGTCTGGGTGGTACAGCACCTTTCATCAGATTTTGTCATCAATGAGGTTGTTCTATTTTTTTCTCAGATAGGTAGGATATGGCCAGTGCATAACCCTCCATACCCAAGCCGCTGATGCTGCCAATGCAGCGTGATGCGATGTAGGAGGTTTTTCTATATTCTTCGCGAGCCATAATGTTGGAGATGTGTACCTCTACTACTGGTATGCCTATGGCGGCCACAGCATCGGCAAGGGCAATGCTGGTGTGGGTGTAGGCACCAGCATTCAGCACAATACCATGGGTGTTGCCCATGCAGCTATGCAGGTAGTTGATCAGTTCGCCTTCTACATTGCTTTGGTAGTACACAATCTCGGCATCGGGGAAGCGGGACTGTAGTAGGGGCAAAAAATCGGTGAATGACTGTGTGCCGTATATAGATGGCTCGCGCGACCCCAACAGGTTAAGGTTGGGGCCATTGACGATTGCTATCTTTTTTTTGCTGGCCATAGATTAAGCTGTAGCCGGAGTGTATACTTTAAGTTCGTTATAGAGGGTGTCGCGCTCTACGGGTGTTTTGCCTACGGCCTCTATAAGATCGCACAGTTGCTCGGTGCTGAGTGATGGTGTTTGTTCCTCAGAGCCTGCCATTGAGTAGATTTTGGTGGTATCGTCTATGGTACCATCGAGGTCGTTTACACCGAAGGACAATGTAAGCTGGGCTGTCTGGCGGCCCAGCATAGGCCAGTAGGCTTTCAGGTTGCGGAAGTTGTCCATAAAGATGCGTGCTATAGCGTATAGGCGGAGGTCTTCTATGATAGATACCTCGGCTATGTGTGCCATGTCGTTGTCTTTGTTACGGAACTTGAGCGGTATGAAGCAGTTGAAACCACCTGTTACATCTTGCAGGACGCGCAGGCGGCTCATGTGGTCTATACGGTGTTCGTATTTTTCTATGTGGCCGTAGAGCATGGTGGCATTGGAGTGCATGCCTAACTCGTGTGCGGTCTGGTGAATCTCGAGCCAGCCGGTGCCGTCTACTTTATCGGCACAGATGACGTTGCGTACATCGGGATGGAAGATTTCGGCACCACCACCAGGCAGTGATTGCAGGCCGGCTTCTTTCAGCTTTGTCATTCCTTCGCGTACGGAAAGTTTTGCTTTGCGGAACATGTATTCGAGCTCTACTGCCGTGAACCCTTTCAAGTGCAGGTCGGGGCGATGTGCTTTGATTTTGCTAAGGAGTTCGCAGAAGAATTCGAGGTTCATTTTGGGGTGTACCCCACCTACTATGTGTACCTCTGTAACAGGTTGGCCATCGTAGCGGCGTACAATGTCCAACATTTGCTCCATGCTCATTTCCCAGCCATCATCGCGGTGCTTGTACTGGCGCGAATAGGAGCAAAAATTGCAAGTGAACACACAAACATTGGTAGGTTCTATATGGAAATTGCGGTTGAAATATACTTTGTTGCCGTGCAGGCGGGTAGCTATTTCATTGGCCAAAGAGCCAAGGAAACCCAATTCGCCTTTTTCAAACAGCAGCAAACCATCTTCTTCGGTAATGCGTATGCCGTTTCTTACTTTCTCTGCTATGGCTATCAGTCCTTTGTCTAATGTAGTTGGTGCTTCTATCGGAAACATGATTCAATCTTTTTTTAGCAATAAGCAATACCCACCCGAACAACCTGATGCCAGCGAATGGTACTGCAAAGATAGTTGAATGGTTGCATCTTCTGCGGCGTGTGTAACGGGGATTGGCAAGGTGAAGTCTGTTTTATTAATTGGTGGTACATAATGAAAATATATTTATATCGTATTGGAAATTTTTTTTGAATGGTGCTTTCAGAAGGTTTGTATTTGATGAGGTTTTATTAATTAATAGACTGTTTTCTTGCTATTAATTTTTAATTAATCTTAACAAATTGCTTTTTAAAATAAATTGAATATAGTATAATTT